>CAYSVE010000432.1:0-5493 GCA_964434365.1 uncultured Anaerolineaceae bacterium
TGAGTTCTTTTACCGTGAAGGGCTTGGTGAGATAGTCGTCGGCACCGAGGTCCATGCCATGGCGCATCTCACTTCGGCTAGAGCGCGCGGTGAGGAAGATGAACGGCGTTGTGAGCGTGCCGACCTGGTCACGTATCGCCTTGAGTACATCGTAGCCATCCATTTCCGGCATACGGATGTCGCAGATGATGAGGTCTGGACGGTAGGTTTTTGCCAGTTCGACGCCAATGCGCCCATTCTTGGCGCCCACGGCGTCGTAGTTCTCGAGCGCCAACATCTCGAGAATGTCCTGTAGCAATGCCGCGGAGTCCTCAATAACCAGTATTTTTGCCATATGACTAGTACCATTCCCGTACGATGCTACTATTTTAACCTAAGACGCCTTCGCTGGATATGCATTGACTAAAACCAAACAAAGATCAGAATGACGACCCCAACCACGATGCGATAGTAGCCAAAGGGAATGAAGGTATTCGACGAAACGTAGCGCAGCAACCAGCCAATCGAAAACCATGCGACGATCCCACTCACGACTGTGCCGATGGCCAATAGCCCGGCATTCCCCGCAGAAAGTTCGTCGAGGCTGCCGAGCAGGCTGTAGACGGCTGCACCACCCAATGTCGGTATCGCGAGATAGAATGAAAACTGCGTAGCCGTTTGGCGGTTCAAACCTGCGAGCATCCCGCCGATGATGGACATCCCCGAACGCGACATACCCGGGATGAGCGCCAAACACTGCACGACCCCAATCACAAACGCCTGCACCCACGAGACGGCACTCAGGGTTTCGGCGTTGGATTGTACTCGTGGGACGTAATAGCGCTCGACGACGATGAACATCACCCCACCGACGATGAGTGTGATGCCCACCGTGAGCGATGAGAACAAAAACGCCTCGATCTGATCGTCGAATAGCACGCCGATGACAGCCGCCGGGATAAATGCGAGAAAGATGCGTAACCACAACTGCTGCACACTGGTATCTTTGAGGATGGTGCGCAACTGCGTAAATAAGTCTGACCAGTAGTAGCCGATCACCGCAAATACCGCGCCGATTTGGATGAAGATTTCGAAGGTCGCACCGATGTCGGTTTGTAGCCCAAGAACATCCCCCGCGACGATGAGATGACCGGTGGACGATATGGGCAGAAACTCCGTCAGCCCCTCCACAACCCCAAGAATTACCGCTTTCAACCACTCAGGCACACGCGCCCCCTCATAATCTGTTACCGATCATCAAACCGAGCAGCACCCCTACAAGGCACATACTATTCGTTCCGAACAGGTATAGGCTTGCGATGCCCCACCGACCATCTTGCATCATCGCCATCGTTTCGTTGGAGAAGGTCGAAAACGTGGTGTACGCTCCAAAGAAGCCCGTCCCAATGAGCAACAAGGTTGCGGGCGCCACACTGCCATGCCTTCGTGCCCAGGCAAAAAACACCGCCAGCAACGCAGACCCGGTCACATTGGCGACGAACGTCCCCCAGGGCAATGGGCCACGCAATGGGTTCAGCCACACCGAAACCAAATAACGCGCGTTCGCACCCAGGAAACCACCCAGCCCCACCCACACCCACGACAAATTGGTCATAATTGCCTCATTTGGAACGGTGTCGCAGTTTAGCGCAGACCTTGTAGAATGACAAACACACTTCGTTCATCCAAGGACACACCCGCAATGCAAGCTTACCTCTCACTCCTTCGCCAGAACCCCGGCTTTAGCAAACTCTGGCTCGCGCAGGTTATCAGCCTTCTCGGCGACTGGTTCAATACGATCGTGCTGTCGGTGCTGGTTGTACAGTACAGCCCGCCAGACCGGGCCGGTTTGGCCGTGAGCGGGCTATTGCTGGCGCGTTTCATCCCCCCGATGTTGCTCACCCCTTTAGCAGGCGTCCTCGTCGACCGGTTCGACCGCAAGCTGTTACTTATCCTCAGCAATGTATTGCGTGCGGCTGTCGTCTTATTGTTGATCTTCACAGCGCGTGGGCCAGAGTGCCTCCCAGCAATCTACGTCCTTACTGTCGTGCAGTGGATGCTGTCGTCTGTGTTCGAACCGGGGCAATCGGCGATGATACCGGGCCTCGTTCCGCGCACCGACCTTGTACTTGCCAACACGTTGGTTAGCGTCACGTGGTCTGTGATGTTGGCGCTGGGTGCGGTCGTTGGGGGCATTGTCGCGACGCTGTTTGGCAGTGGGGTTGCACTGATGCTCGACGCCCTGACCTTTATTATTGCGGCATGGCTCATCTACGATATACGCAGCTACCAACCAAAACCAAATAAAGATACCACAGGCGACAGCCCCGTTACTTTCGTCGACGGTTTGCGCTTCGTCCGCGCAAACCCAGACATCGCCGCAACCGCCCTGGTAAAAGGCGGTAGTTCCATCACCAACATGGATACGGTCATGACAATTTACGCGACCACGTTGTTTGCAATCGGCACCGATGGGCAGGTCTCGCTTGGCCTTATGTATAGCGCCTTCGGCGTTGGTGCATTGGTCGGCCCACTACTGACGAACCGCATCAGCGATGGCAGTGTGCGTGACCTTATGCGCCTGATTGCGGTGGGCTTCGTCCTCAGTGTGTTGGGTTGGCTCCTGCTAGGGAGTGTCGGCACGCTGCTCATGGTGTGCGTTGCCATCTTCATCCGCGCGATGGGCGGATCCGTCAACTGGACCTACAGTGCGGTTATTTTGCAGAAGCGGGTCCCCGATGATTATCTTGGCCGGGTCTTCGCACTGGACATGACTGCGTTTTATATCGCGATGGTTACTGGCACCATTGCGATGGGTTGGGCAATCGACGCAGTGGATAGCGTGCGCGTCATCGTGCATTATGCAACGGCTGTCACCCTTATTCCACTGGGCCTGTGGCTACTCTTCCTGCGGCGACTGGGCGCGCCGGATGCGGTCGTTGCACCCGGCGATTAGTCGCTAAACCTCGATATCTGCGACCGAGTCGAGGATGCGGGTGGGGCGATACGGGAAGTTATCGACATCCTCGCGTTTTGTAACCCCGGTGAGCACAAGGATCGTTTCCATGCCACTTTCCACCCCGGCGATGATGTCGGTGTCCATGCGGTCGCCGACCATAATCGTTTCGCTGGAGTGCACACCCAGGTAGTTGAGCACTGTGCGCATCATCAATGGGTTAGGCTTGCCCACAAAAAATGGAGCTTTGCCGGTCGCCTTCTCGATGAGCGCAGCCGTTGCACCGCAACCGGGCACCAGCCCACCTTCGACCTTGCCGCTGACATCGGGATTCGTGGCGATAAACTGCGCGCCTGCTGCAATCAGCCGGACAGCCTTGGTGAGCATGTCGTAATTGTAGGCGTTGTGCTCACCCAACACGACATAGTCGGGGTCCATGTCGGTAATGATGTAACCCGCCTCATGGATCGCTTCGGTAAGGCCACTTTCACCGATAACGTAGGCTGTGCCTTCGGGTTTTTGGCTTTTCAGGAACCGCGCTGTCGCCATTGCGGAGGTAAAAATGCGCTCCGGCGGGATATCCAGCCCGCTCGTTTTGAGGCGGTGCGCAAGGTCGCGCGGGGTATAGAGTGGGTTGTTGGTAAGTACGATGAACTCGGTACCGGCATCCTGCAACCGTTTGATGAACTGTTCGGCACCAGGAATGGGTTGGCGACCGTGCACGAGCACACCATCCATATCCGTCACGTAGTTTTTGGGCATATTCATCCTTCGGGTCTTGCCGTGTGAAGAAATCGTCAATATGATGAGCTTGGGTAATTTAACATTTCTTTTTAGAATAGACGAGAAGTCGACTAGACAGGAGTACAGCCGTGCGCATCGGACCTACGGAACTCATCATCATCTTTTTTATCGTGCTGTTGCTGTTCGGTGTTGGGCGCATTTCGCGCATCGGCGGCGAACTCGGGTCGGCGGTATCCAGCTTCCGCCGTGGCCTCAACAACGGTGAGGAAAAACAGCAGGACAAGCAAGAGGAAAACGCCTAACTTAGGTTCGGCTAGCGGGGGGCAAATCGCCCCCCATAATTTCGCCTCGCAAGAATAAACCAAAGTTGGAAGACACCCTGCAATGCCCGCTGTAAGCTGTTGACTGAGACAGCAACCTACACGGAGCAACGCAGCATGTTTTTACAGTCGTCACAAGTCACGCTGGAACAAGCTAAGCAGCGTATCGAAGAGCACCAAAAAGCCGCCGAACAACATCGTCTTGCGCGGGCTACACGCCCAGCCGTGCAGCCAAGCCTCGTGAAGCGCATCATTCGCCGCCTGCACGATGAGCGCTAAATCGTAACGGGGAACCCTGACCGGGTTTCCCCGTTTTTGGATGGCGCTTAGCCGTTGGCAGTTGCCGGTTGTGGCGGTTTTATGTCGACTACTTCGGATTGGAAGGGTTTGCGGTGTAGCCGCAGGCTGTTGCCCATCACGAAGAGATCGGAGAAAACCATCGCAGCCGCGGCCAACATCGGCTGGAGGAAGCCCAGCATTGCAGCCGGGATGAGCAGGATATTGTAAATGAACGCCCAGAACAAGTTCTGGTAAATCGCGCGCATCGTCATCTGGCTTAGCTCAATAGACTTGGCGACCCCACGCAGGTCACCACTCACAAGCGTCACGTCCGATGCTTCCATCGCGACATCGGTGCCTGTGCCGATGGCGATGCCGACGTCGGCCTGTGCGAGGGCTGGCGCATCGTTGATGCCATCGCCCACCATGCCAACACGCTTTCCATCGGCTTGCAACGATTTCACCGCGTTGGCCTTATCGCCGGGTAGCACGTCGGCCAGTACCCGGTCGATACCTATAAGATCGGCGACAGCACGCGCAGTACGCTCGTTATCACCCGTAATCATCACCACTTCCATGCCGAGCGCGTGTAGGGCTGCAACCGCCTCTCCGGAGCTTTCCTTGATGGTATCAGCGATGCCGAGAACGCCCCACGCGACACCATCGACCGCTACGACGACAGTCGTGCGACCCGCGTTTTGCAACCGCTCGATGTCGAGGGCACTGAGGTCGACACCGCGCTCGCGAATAAAGCGTGCACTGCCGACTGCCACCGATTTGTCGTCTACGGTAGCAACGACGCCATGACCTGCCACCGATTCGAATCCCTGGGGTGGGCTCAGCCTGAGGCCCTCAGCACCGTCGACCACTGCTTCGGCGAGCGGGTGTTCGCTGGCCTTTTCAACACTCGCAGCGAGCCTCAGCAACTCATCGCGCGCGATGCTCTCCACGGGTACCACATCGATGAGGCTTGGCTCACCTTTCGTGATGGTCCCGGTCTTATCCAGGGCAACAATATCGAGGCGCTTGGCAGTTTCCAGGGCTTCGCTGCTCTTGAACAGGATACCCTGCTCCGCCCCCTTACCGCTGCCGACCATTATCGCCGTCGGGGTGGCGAGACCAAGCGCACACGGGCACGCGATCACAAGCACAGCAACGGCGTTGATTAGCGCGACCGTGCAGCCTGCTCCAGCCATCAACCAGCCAAAGGACGTC
>CAYSVE010000433.1:0-5482 GCA_964434365.1 uncultured Anaerolineaceae bacterium
CGAAACACCGCCGTTTGAAACCCCCACACCAGATACGCTATCTCCGGTCGACACGCCGGAGACGCTGACACCTCTCCCAACCGAGCCGAGCGAAACGCCGGTCACGGTAACGGCCCTACCCGTCGTCACCGAAGCCCCCACGGAACCTCCGCCGACGGACGAAACGCAACCGCCTGCAACGACGCCCCCACCTCCGACAGCCCCCACTGAACCAGAGGAGGTGACGGAGTCGGCAACGGCAGGCACGGTTACGGTTGAGGAGGAGGATAGTCCTGCTGAGTCGTCATCGGATGATGAAGATGGAGCCGATGCTGTCGACGAAGCCTGAGCGAAAGTGACTGTGTCTGCGGCATCCGAAAGCGACGAAAACCGTCGACACCACGCAGACCCGGTCGTTTAGCCGGGTTTTTTGCTACACGGGCTGCCACGAATATTCGGTATTTTCCAACGGCTCGGCTTTGAGCGGTCTCCCACTTTTTGCTATAATTGATATACACCGCACAGTTTTCTCTGGAATTTTTATGGCACAACCAATACGGGTACTCATCGCCAAACCGGGCCTGGATGGGCACGACAGAGGTGCGAAGGTCATTGCGCGTGCGCTCCGCGATGCCGGGATGGAGGTCATCTACACCGGGTTGCGCCAAACCCCAGCGATGATCGCCGAAGCAGCCCTGCAAGAGGATGTCGATGTTGTTGGCCTGAGTGTGCTCAGCGGGGCACACATGACGATTGTCCCGCAGGTCCGTGGCACCCTCGACGAAAACGGTTTAGGCGATGTGGCGTTGGTCATCGGTGGCATTATTCCCGAAGAAGATCGCCCTGCCCTCACCGAGATGGGGGTGCAGGGGGTATTCGGCCCTGGGACGGATACCGCCGATATTGCCGATTACATTCGACAGATTGTAGGCCCACGCGAATGACCGCTGACCTCGCGCAGCGTGTGTTGCAACGAGATCGGCGCGCGTTAGCCCGCTTGCTCACCCGTGTGGAAAACGACGCCGAAGGCGTCGACGATGCGCTGGCGTTTTTGTACCCCAAAACCGGGCGCGCGCATATCGTTGGGGTGACAGGTGCACCAGGAACGGGTAAAAGTACGCTCGTCAATGCGCTGGTACTGGCCTATCGCCAACAAAACAAGACCGTCGCTGTGTTGGCCGTCGATCCATCCAGCCCGTTTACCGGAGGGGCGATTCTCGGTGACCGCATTCGGATGAATGATCTGGCGGGTGACTCTGGCGTTTTTGTGCGGAGCATGGCCGCCCGAGGAAGCCTCGGTGGGTTAGCGGGCGCTGCCCGCGACGCTGTTCGTGTGCTCGACGCAGCAGGCTTCGATGTAGTCTTCGTGGAAACGGTCGGTGCGGGGCAAAATGAAGTCGATATTGTGCGTGTGGCCGAAACGATCGTTGTCGTCGAGGCCCCCGGCCTTGGCGATGATGTGCAGGCCATCAAGGCGGGGATATTAGAAATTGCGGACGTGTTTGTCGTCAACAAGGCAGACCGACCCGAGGCCCACAACAGCGTGCGCGCCCTGCGGGCAATGCTCGATTTATCGCATCCGGTAGGGCATCATGGGGCGGCAATGGCGTCTGCCGACGACGAGGCGACCCCACCCGATGTTTGGATGCCACCAGTGCTCGAAACTGTCGCGACGACGAACCAGGGCATCGAACCACTCATCGAGCAAATTGCGGCGCATCGCGCGTCGTTGGCTACGAATGGTTTGCAACGGGCGCACATGCGCATCGAAGCGGAACTTCGCGATCGTCTACGAACACTTTTGCTTACCCGGTGGATGGACATCGTACCGGGTGATGTACTCAACCAGACTGTAGACCAAGTTTATCGGCGTGTGCTAGACCCGCGCGCCGCAACGCGTCAACTACTTGCCGAGGGTAGAAAACAGGGGATGAAGGTGCCAGGAACCCAATACTATACAGAAGAACGTGAGGCGACCGAGGATTACATCACGCGCCGTAACACCATCAAGATATTCGCCGGCTCGACAAGCCATACACTTGTTAACGAAATTGTCGAGTATCTTCGCGACAAGCCGGGGTATTCCAACATCAAGGCCGGGGACTACACCCGAACCGTGTTTGCCAACGAGAACATTTTCATTCGGCTCAACGAGAGTGTTCGTGGTCAGGACGTGTACCTCGTACAAACGATGTGTTCGCCAGTGCACCGCAATATCTTCGAGATGCTTATCATGATCGATGCGCTCAAGCGAGACTCGGCGAAGCGCATCAATGTAATCTTCCCATATATGACCTACGCGCGCTCCGATAAGAAGGATCAGCCACGTGTGCCGATTACCGCGCGCCTGCTGGCGAATATGATCGAAGTTTCGGGTGCCGACCGCTACATGACGGTCGATTTGCACGCGGGGCAAATTCAGGGCTTTTTCAACATCCCAGGCGACTCGCTGAAGGCATTTCACCTGCTAAGTGACTACGTCATCGAGAAGAATGTCGACAATCTCGTCGTCGCCGCTGCCGACCTGGGGTATGCCAAGCAGGGCCGCAACTGGGCAGAGAAGCTCGGCACACCGTTGGCAATCATCGAAAAACGGCGCCACGGCAACGATGGTAAATCGATGGCGCTCACGGTCATCGGTGATGTGAAGGACAAAAACGTGCTGCTCGTCGACGATGAAGTGCTCACGGGTGGTAGCGTCGTCAATGCAGTTACGCGCCTTCGCGAAAATGGTGCAAAGTCCATCTACCTCGCGTTTACGCACCCACTCCTCGCCGATAAGGCGATTCCACGCCTGCGTGACCTCGAACTCGACGAGATCATCACCACCAATACGATTCCCATCCCTGCCGAGAAGATGCTGCCCAATATGACAGTGCTTTCGGTTGGGCCAATGCTTTCCGAGGTCATTCGGCGCGCGCACGAAGGGCGCAGTGTGGGCGAGTTGTTCAACGAATAGTGGGCAAATAGCTGCGCAGGCTGTTCACGGAGGACTTTTGCAGCCTTTTTCACACTGCGATGTAAAATCTTGTGATACGCTGGCCTCTAACACTTAAACTTGAGAGGCCAGTTGCAATGTTTGCCCACGACGACAAGACTAACAAAATCGGTGCAATCTTCGGTCTCGTGCTGCTATTGTTCACGGTTATTGCGATGGTCGTGGGGGTTCGGCTGGTTGGCATGGACCGGTTGCAGGCGATGGTCGCGCAGGCCGGGCCGTTTGCACCGCTTGCATTCATCGCCGTGAAGGTGATTACCAATGTTGTAGCACCCTTGAGTGCTGGCCCGGTACAAATTTCTGCGGGCATGTTGTTCGGGTTGTGGCCCGGTACACTCTACTCGATTGTGGGGGAAGTGCTCGGCGGCACACTCAACTTTTTGATTGCTCGTTACCTCGGTTGGCCCATCATCTCCCGCTTTGTGGGTACGAAAGGCACCAACAAAATCGAGCACTACTACAAGCGCCTCGGTGGATGGCGTGCGCTCCTCCACGCGCGGCTACTTCTCTTCGCAGTGTACGATTTTGTGAGCTACGCGGCGGGCCTCACCTCGATTAAATTACGAGACTATTTCCTCATATCGCTCGTCGCGGGTTTTGTGCCGACCTTCCTTTCGGTGGCGATAGGCACGCTTGTTGCTGGGTCCTTCAGCGTGTGGTTCGTGCTAGAAATTACGGGCTTTGTGCTGTTGACGGTTGTCGTGTTACGTGCGCCGTACTTCAAGAAGCGTGAAGCCAAGGCCAAGCAAGCCCCGGTCGAGCGCTCTGTCGCCTGCTAAAACCCTGCACTGACCTCGTTCAATGCGTCGATTTCTGTGGTTGATAGGTGTACATCCATTGCACCTAGGAGGCTCGTCAACTGGTCTGTCGTGCGTGGGCCGATGATCGACGCGGTAACGAAATCCTGCGCAAGTTGCCACGCAATTGCGACCTCTGGCACGCTGACCCCATGAGCGTTTGCGATTTCGCGGACGCGGTCTAGCACGGTGTGTGCCCGTTCGTTGCGCATTAAGGTGGCGATCTTGCGACTCCCCGAGCGCGGACTTTGAGGAATTTCGCTGCCGCGCGTGTATTTGCCACTAAGGAAACCCCCTGCCAGCGGGCTATAGGGGATTATCCCAATGTGTTGATCTCGGCAGAGGTCCGCAAGTTCGCGCTCAACCTCATCGCGATGTAGCAGATTGTGATGGGGTTGTATGGACTCGTAGCGCACAAGGTTATTCACGTCGCTTACCCACAGCGCTTTCGTTAGCACCCATGCGGGGTGGTTGCTCGCGCCGATGTAGCGCACTTTGCCGTGCCTCACAAGCGCGTCCAGCGCAGCGAGCGTTTCTTCCAGCGGCGTGTTTTCGTCGGGGAAGTGAACCTGGTATAAGTCGATGTAATCGGTGTTCAGGCGGCGCAAGCTGTCCTCGATGGCCTGCATGATGTGCCCCCGGCTAAGACCCTCACCGTTGGGGCCGGGCCACATGCGCCCCCGAACTTTCGTTGCGATCACAACTTTGCGGCGGGGTTGGTGTTGTAACCACTGGCCGATAATCGTTTCCGACTCACCACCGTTGTTGCCCTCGATCCATGAGGAGTACATGTTTGCTGTATCAAAAAATGTAATACCTGCCTTGAGGGCCGCGTCCATAATTGATAGCGAAGTTGCGGTGTCGGCAGACCAACCAAATGCCATCGTACCCAGGCATAAACGGCTCACCTGTAAACCGGTGCGTCCGAGGTATGAGTATTGCATTGGGGTCTCCGTTTCATCTGGTGGAAAGGCTAGAAATGAGGTCGGCAACACTGGTATTATTTCAAATCCAGGGGCGCCATCTTACGATTGTCCGATGTCCATATGTTATACTTCGCAATTGCAACAGGCAATGGCTAGGGAAAACCAATGGTATTGAAAAACCTGGTAAAGGTGGTGTTAGGGGACCCGGTCGAACGGGCGCTGAAGCCATATCGCGCTCTCGTAGAGCAGATCAACGAATTGGAGCCGACTATGGAGGCCCTCGATGACGACGGCCTGCGCGCGAAGACCGGTGAATTCAAGGAACGCATTGCAAACGGCGAAGCCCTCGATGACCTGCTGCCAGAGGCTTTCGCTGTCGTAAGAGAGACATCGAAGCGCACAATCGGCCTTCGACACTACGACGTGCAGATGATCGGCGGGGCCGTACTGCACGAGGGGCGCATCGCAGAAATGCGTACGGGGGAGGGTAAAACCCTTGTCGCGACCTTGCCACTTTACCTGAACGCCCTGCTAGGCCGTGGCGCGCATCTCGTCACGCCGAACGACTACCTGAGTAAAGTCGGCTTGCAGCAAATGGGGCCGATCTATCACTTTCTGGGCATCAGCGCAGCGGTGATCCAGAATACAGGCGGGCGACCGGATACCGGCTCCTACATTTACGACCCGGACTTCGATAGCGATGATGACCGTTATCAAACGTTGCGCCCGGTGAGTCGACGGGAAGCCTACCACGCAGACATTACCTACGGCACGTACAACGA
>CAYSVE010000434.1:0-5482 GCA_964434365.1 uncultured Anaerolineaceae bacterium
GCTTTATCGAGCGGCAGGTGAAGGAAACACTCGGTCTCGATCCGCTTATTTTCCCTGTGAGCGCCAAACAAGCGCTGGAATCGATCAAAAAACCGGGGGCACAACCGGCGGGTGGCATCGAAGCGGTGCGGGCGCATCTGCGCGGCGTCTTCGCCGAAGCGCCCCCGGCGAAGCAAAAGCTGCTCTCGCAACTCGACCTTGCCGAGCGCATCATCACCCGCTACCAGGGCGAAACCCAGAAGAACGCCGAACTCGTCTCGGCAGATACCACCAAGGTCATGGAAGTTCACAGCGAGCTGGAACAGCAGTCGCTGGGGTTGGATGCTCAGCTCAAGGAGGCCACCGCCGAGGTGGACAAGGTGTTCAGTGGGTTGCGCCGCCGCGGCCACACCTTCATCGAGGAGAACCTCTCGCTGCGCAACATCATCAGCAGGCCTAGCCGCGCCCAACTGCAAGCCGATTTCCAGGATGTGGTGATTGGCCGTGCCCTGCGCGACATCAACGACGCAACGGGCGATTACATCAACGCGGTCATCGATAGCAGCCGTGCCTACTGGCGCAGCGTTATCGACCGGCTGAACCAACTCCGCGAGTTGATGGAGCAGGAACTCGGTGGCCTCGATGCCGGGGCCTACGCCGAGCAGCGCGAAACGCTGCAAGACGCAATTCGCATCGCCAAGGCCGAGCTGGAGTCGTATAGCAGCGGGCGCGTGGTGAGTGAAATGCAGGGCGCGTTCGAAACCAACCTCAACGGCTTTACCTATAGCACGTTCGCCGCCATCGGTGGCGTCGTCGCCGCGGTGACGGCGATGGCCGCCGAAGGGGCGTTGTTCGCGGGCACGGCAGCCTGGGCATCGGCATTGTTTGTGGTTGCCGCGCCGATCACGTTATTGGGTGGGGCGGCGGCATATCGCTACTACCGCCGCGTGACCTCGGACACGCACAAGGACTTCGACCTCCGCGTGGATCAACTCGAAAAGACGTACCGCGAGGCGCTCGACGACCTCACGACCAAAGAGCGCAACCGCCTGAAGACGTATGGCAATCAGGTGCTTACGCCCATCTACAGCCGCCTCGATGTGCTCAAGAAGCGCTACGCCGACCAGGCCGACACGCTTAAGGCGCAGGTGGACGAGGTTCAGCGCTTGCGCGAGAACATCAAGACTGCCGGGTGATTTTCCCGCAGGTCATCGAAGGGTACGGTGGGGTGTGGGCGCAACCGCTTGAGTGCCGCCCACACTTTTTTTGCACGGGATTGGCGGTTTTTTTCTACGTTAGCCATCGGGCCATCTCCTGCGTTGGGTAAAACCCCAACTTCTCATACAGCGGGCGGCCCATGTCGCTCGCGTGCAACCCCACTGCCGACAAGCCCTCCGCGCGGCAGTGGTCGAGCAGCGTGTGCATCAACTGCATGCCGAGCTTGCGTCGACGATGCGACGCCTCGACGTACATGCCGTGGACATACCCCACCAGCCCGGTAGGGCTACCCGGGCGCGGCGGGCCATCGACGGTGCGCAAGCCCACACTCGCGGCAATGTAGCCGTCATCATATACGACCCACGCGGCGTACGTGTTCGCATCCATGCGGCGTATAACCCACGGCACAAAGTTCTCCGCGAGGACGCGCGTTTCGGCCTCGTCGTATCCCATCGAGTCGAACATCAGTTGCCAGTGGTGGGCCAATGACGGGGCATCGGCGGTGGTTGCACGGCGAATTTTCATTGGCACCCCCGTGTTGTGCTTTCATGGTTTGTTTCGAGGGTGCCCGATCGGCGTGGCGGGGTCTAGGGCCGCTACAGGCCATGTACCTGCTTCACGGCATTGATGAGCGTTTCCACGTCGGGGTTTTTACTGCCAGGGGCCGGGCCGAGGGGGTCCGGTATATCCTCATCGCCGAGGCACGCCCGCACGAGGTTCGCCATACCGTGGCCGATGACATCGAGGTCATAGCCGCCTTCCATCACGAAGACGATAGCCCCTTCGCACAACGCATCGGCCATTTTCAGCAGCTCGCGGTTCATGTAGGTGTAGCTATCCAGCGAGAGGCGCATCCCGGCGAGCGGGTCTTTCCAGTGGGCATCGAACCCTGCCGAGACCATGATGAAATCGGGCTTGTAGCGGCGCGCGGCAGGCCACACGATCTCCTCGAACAGGCGCTTATAGCTCGCGTCGGCGTGCCCGGCGCGCAACGGCATGTTGATCGTCGAGCCTTTGCCCTCACCGACGCCGGTCTCGTCGATGGCCCCGCTGCCGGGGTAAAACGGACTCTGGTGCATGGAGACGAACAGCACATCGGGGTCATCGTAGAAGATGGCCTGCGTACCGTTGCCGTGGTGCACGTCGTAGTCGACGATCATCACGCGGTCCACTTCGAACTCGCGCATGCTGTACCACGCGCCGAGGCACACGTTCGCCAATAAGCAGAAGCCCATCGCGGTATCGGCCAGGGCATGATGCCCCGGCGGGCGCACCGCCGCGACCGCGTTGTCGACCGCGCCTTCGAGCACGGCTTCGACGGCACGCACGACACCCCCGGCGGCAAGCCGCGCCACCGAGTACGAGTTCTCCGAGAAGTAGGTGTCGGCACCGAGCATGGTGGGCGCGTACCCCAACGCTTCGATCTCGCCGAGTTGGTCGAGGTAGCGCGTTTCGTGGATCGCCATGAGCAGCCGCTCATCGACGCCGGCTGGCCTCAGCTTTTTCACACGGTCCGTGAGGCCCCCCTCTTGCATTTTGCGCCACACGCTGCGCAGGCGTCCGGCGTGCTCAGGATGACCGCCGAGATCGTGTTCGACATAGCGTGGGTGCGTTATATAAGCGGTTTGCATAGGCATAAACGTCGCTTCCCTATTTGGTTGAACCTGGTCTATAATACCCGCACAACCTCAACATTCCGCCACAAGGTTAAGGGAATTTCATGCAATACGAACGCCTCGTGGAATGGGCGCGCGAGACCTGGGAAGCACGAAACCCGGGTGTCGCCTACATGACGATCTGGGCGTCTGCCGAATGCAGCAACAAGATCGCACAAAAACAGATCAAACCGGGGCGCAAGATGCGTGGCAAGGCGTACTATGATGGCATGGAGGAACTGGAGTGCCCGGTCATCGTCCCGATAAGCGATTACGGCTCGCGCGGGCGGCGAATGGTACTCACGGCGACTAGCGGCGCGTTTGCCTTCCAGTTTCGTGGTAGCGACGACGACGAGACATTCGAGGTGCTATACGCCAGCAGCTACTTCGACGACGACGGCCAGGACCTCACCGCTGTTGCGCTCGTGCCCGAAAACCGGCTCGACACGTGGGCCAGTTTCGAGATGGCCTGCGCCCGTGCGGTGCGCCCGCGCATCCGCCGCCGCCGCGATGTCTACATCGTCGGTGGCACCGATGCCTTCTTCGACCCCAACGTCGACTGGGACGATGTGATTCTGCCGGACGACCTGAAAGTGCGCCTTCTAGACGACATGGAAGCGTTCTTCGACAAGGGCGTGGATATTTACCGGCAACTGAAGCTCGCGCCGTTCCGCAAATTATTGCTCGCCGGGGTGCCCGGCACCGGTAAAACGATGCTGTGTGCGGCGATGGCCAAGCTCGCCATCGATGAGGGGCGGGTGGTTGTGTACGTCAGCGGTGCCGACCGCGACGGCGCTTCCTTCGAGAAGATACAGCGCGCGCTGCAAGCCGTGGCTGCGGCCCGCTACCCGGTGCTGCTCATCGTCGAGGAGATCGACGCGTATTTGCAGGGCGACGACAAGGCGCGCGTGCTCAACGTGCTCGATGGCGTCGAAAGCCCGAACAACCCCAAGGGCGCGCTCATGCTCGCGACGACCAATTACCCCGAGGTTATCGACGAGCGCATTGCCAAGCGGCCCGGACGGCTGGACCGCGTGTTTGTGATTCCCACCATCGAGGATGAAGCGCAGGCCGAGCGGATGCTGCGGCATTACATGTCGGAGCAGTGGCACGAGGATCATGTCGACATTGTGCCGCTGTTGGTGCATCAGCCGGGCGCGTTCGTCCGCGAGATCGCCCTGCACGCGCGGATGCTTGCCGCCCACGAGCATCAAACCGAGGTGACGTTGGAACTGCTGGAGCAATCCGTCGCGAGCCTCGCCACCCAACTCGAAGCCGGGTCCGATTTCCTCACGCGCCGTCGTAGCATGGGCCTCGTCAACAACGCCGATGGCAGCAAGCGCGTGCAACGCATCAACCCGATGAGTCCGTTTTCGCCGTTTGGACCCAACCGCACCCCGCGCCGCTAATTGTTAAGCCAGGAGGCTTACGATGTCGCAGCAGATCAACCCCGAAGAAGTCAAAGTCGAAGCGATGGCGACGGGCATCATCCTCGTGTTGCTCGCCGGGTGGTTCTTCCTCGACCAACTCGGCGGGAACATCCCGTTTTTGCTGGCCGGGCTGGTGCTGCTCGGCTCTGCGATTTACCAGACGCGCAAGAGCTGGCACGTGAGCCTGCTCACGTGGGTGCTCGGCGTCGTGCTGACGGCGTGGGGCATCGGCGTGCGGGTGTTCCTTGTTTCGTTCCTCCAGGTGAACTACCTCGCGGTGACGCTGCTGCTGCTTGGGGTGTATCTGCTGTACAACAACCGGCGGCGTTAGGGAAGTTCGTGTAGCAGTCCGTTGGGGGTGTGCACGCGATAGGTGGCATCCGGCTCAATAATGAGGCCATCCACTTCGTGCGGTTCATCCTTGTAGTACCCCGCTACCCGGCGACAAAAAGCACCTCCTGGCCCCTTGCACAGGTAAATTGCATACTGGTAGCACATCTCGTCGTAGGCTGTGCACTGCGCCGATGTGATGCGATAGGTGGTGTTTTCTAAGCTCTGAGAATATTGCACGTGTAGGTCATTAACGGTGAAACCCAACCCGGCTAGGAAGTACACGAACAAAACACCGCCGAGCAGAGCTGCGATGATCGCCGAAATCTTGTGTTTGCACATTTGCACGGCTATAAGGGCGCTACAGAAGAAAAGGAAATGGAGCCATAGCGTGTAGCCGTCGACAAATTGTAAGACATGCAGCAGATTAAACGGCATCCAAGCACCCGATCGCACCCATTCCGCAAGGGCGAGCATTGCACCAGCGTGGATGAAAACGGCAAACACATAACGATCTGCCCAAATTGTACTGTCGTCAACCGGGATTGGGGGCGCGTGATGCTTTGCCTTTTCGGTGCCCATTTCCAATACGCTACTCATCACGCGGTGCGCCGATGTCGCCGTCGAGAAAGTGAATGTCGTACGTGCCGTCGGGCTGTACTGAAAAACCCGCGAGCGCGCTCGGAACCGAGGTCGTCTCGGTGGCGAGTGCGTTGCACACCATGTCCCACGCGCCATCACAGGCGTAAAGCGTGTACTTGTAGCAAATGCCATATGCCGTACACAAACCCAGGTCCTCCGTTTGGGTGATGCGGTAGGCCGTTCCTCCGTCGTACCGGACGTACACCTCGTGCACGTTATCGCCGATGT
>CAYSVE010000435.1:0-5456 GCA_964434365.1 uncultured Anaerolineaceae bacterium
GATGGCCGTGCCGTGTTGGTCATCGTTGAAAAGCGGGATGTCATGTTCACTTTTCAGTTGGGTCTCGATCTCGAAGCACTCGGGCGCCTTGATGTCCTCCAGGTTGATGCCGCCGAAGGTCGGCGCGATGGCGCGGCAAACAGCGATGACTTCCTCCGGCGTATCGGCATTCAGTTCGATGTCGAAGACGTCGATATCTGCAAAGCGCTTGAACCGCACGCCCTTGCCCTCCATGACAGGCTTGCTCGCCAGCCCCCCGCGGTTACCGAGGCCCAAAATCGCGGAGCCGTTGGAGACGACCGCCACAAGATTTGCCTTCGCAGTGAGTTCGAAGGCCTCCACCGCGTCTTCGTCGATGGCGAGCACGGCATCGGCCACGCCGGGTGAGTACGCCAGCGACAGTTCGCGCTGGGTGGCGAGGGGCTTCGTTGGCCGTACCTCGATCTTCCCAGGGCGTCCCAGACGATGATAATCCAGGGCCTCTTGCTTGGTTATGCTGCTCACGGTTAAGTCCTTCCTGAAAACAGGCGCAATACGTAAGATTTTATACGGTTTAAGTCCACACGTAGTGTAACATGCACAGGGTAAACCACGCCTTTGCAACCTAGCAACTACGGAGCGACTATGAGCGCCGACACGGCCTCGACATCATCTTCATCAAACATGCGTACGCGCCTGCTGACGACCCTCCTCGGCGCACCGGTTGTCCTCGCGCCGATTTTTTTCGGCGGCTGGCTTTTGGCCGTCGTCGCGACCGCACTTGCCGCCATCGGCATCGCAGAGTTTTGTGCACTGGGCGACAAAAAGGGCATTCATGGCAACGCCTGGGTGGGCGGGGCGGTCGCCGTTGCGCTGGTGCTCGCCTTCCAGCTAGGGCTACCCTGGCTATACCCTACCGCGTTGATCGTTGGCGTGGCCCTGGCTTTCGTCGTGGAGCGCATCACCGCCCCGGCGGATGCCCCCCACATGCAACGCGCCTTCACCACGATCGCGGGCATCGCCTACATCGGCGTGCCGCTCTCGCTCACGGTCCCCATTCGAAGCTGGGAGCCGGGGCAAGTGTGGCTGCTCGGCGTCATCTTCCTCGCAATGGCGACCGATAGTTGGGCGTACCTCGGCGGGCGCTTCTTCGGGAAGACGCCCTTTGTACCACGCCTTTCGCCCAAGAAAACCTGGGAGGGTGCGATCATCGGTGTGCTCGCTGGCGGATTCTTCCCGCTGCTGGTGTTCGTGGCCGGTGGGGTGATGCAGTGGAGCCTGGTGCCGCTGCTGTTCCTGGGGCCGTTGGCTGCCATCCTCGGCGACCTTGCCGAGTCGGCCATCAAGCGTGCTTTCGGTGTGAAGGACAGCCACCTGCCGCGCTTTAACATCGTGCCGGGGCACGGCGGCATGCTCGACCGCCTGGACTCGCTCGCGGCGGTCTTGCCGGTTTCGTACCTGTATTTGGTGCTCACGGGCATCCCATTTTTATAGGTTTAATACACCGTAACGCTTTCAGAACCGGATTCTAATTCCAGACGTAAGCGTGTTGTATAGAATAGTTACAGGTTTTGTAGGCTGGCAATCTGGAGTAGGCGATGGTTTCTCGTAACCAACCCAGCAAAGACGAAATGATGACGATGGCCGTAGAAGCAGCAAAGAGCGGCAACAAGGAGGGCGCGCGGATGATGTTCCGTCGCATCCTCGCGGAGGATAAGCGCAACGAGCGCGCGATCATGTGGTTGGCGAAGCTCGCCCCGCAACAGGCCGAGCGCAAACGGTGGTTGCAAAATGCCCTCAAGGTAAACCCGGATAACGAAACGGCTCGTCGTGCCCTGGACCAGATGGCGCAGGTGAAAACCAACCGCGAAAATCAGGTGCTCTACACAGTGGGGTATGTGCTGGCGGGGTTGGTGGGGCTGGCCGTGCTCATCTTCCTTATCGTCCTCATCTTGCCCTAGAGTTGTGCAGCTAGCCCTTTTCACCGTAGAATAGGGCCTAATTTCCGCTGACCTCGCCAGCACAACGGAGCGACTCTTTTGTCCGAAGACTTACAAGCGAAGCTGATGGCCGGTGTGGAGGCGGTGAGGCGTGGCGATATGGTCACCGCGCGCAGCCACCTTCAGGCCGTCCTGGCGCAGGACCCGAACAACGAAATCGCCTGGATGTGGCTCGCCTCCACGGTGAATGCGGTTTCCGACCGCCGCCGCATCCTGGACCGTGTGCTGCAAATCAACCCGAATAACCAAACGGCCCGCGAAGCCCTGGCGCGGCTACCCGCAGAAGACACGGCCCCAGGCGACACACAAAGTACCGTTCGCCAGCCGCTCGTGCAGCCCTCGCAGCCCCCACCCATCGAAGATGTACCCCCGACGAACCCGCTGCGGCTGGTTTTCGTTATTGTTGGGGCGATCGTGGTCATCGGTGGCGTGGTCGCATTTATTTTTGCCATCACAAACGCCGTGGCGGGCGGCCCCAACGATGCGACGCTGCAAGCAGGTGCACAGATCGTCTTCAACCCAACCGAAACACCGATCCCCGGGCCAACCCTCACCCCGAGCGAAACGCCCATCTTCGGGGTTATCGTCTCGTTGAACCCGCCCACGCTGCCGCCAACGTTCACACCGACAGCGCTGCCCACCGCCACCGAAACGCCCCTGCCCAGCCCAACACCGCCGCCCCTCAGCAACTACAGCCTGTTCTATAGCAGCGTCTCGCCAGAGAGCGCCCAAACGGCCCTGTACTCCATCCGTGCAGATGGTAGTGCGGACACCCTGGTGGAAGCCGATGTTCGTGAGGCGGTTATCAGCCCTGATGGCACGCTGATGGTATTCGTGCGCGTCGTCGATGAAGTGCCGTTTGTCCCACCGACCCTGCCGCCTACAGTCGGCCCACTGCTGCCGACACCCCCGGCCAGCCCAACACCTTCGCCGACGCCCGAGCCGATTATTCAGCAAGTCTCGGAGTTATTCATCGCACCGGTGGATAACCTCGCGGCAGCCCGGCAATTGACGAACCTACAGGCCACGCTCAGCCGGCCGGCGTGGTCGGCAGATGGCGGCGAAATCGCATTTGTCGCCAACGGTACCGATCTGTACACCATACCATCCGCCAGCACCAACTTCGGCGAGGTGCGACGGCTACTCAACGACCGTACCGGCAACAAAACTGATCTGACATGGTCGCCCGCTGGCGATGTCATCGTGTACGCCAGCGACTTCGAGACACCGGGCTTCAACGAGTTGTATAGCGTGGACCTCGACACTGCGGACATTGCCCGCCTAACCGACGACACCGGCAGCACGTACGCGCCGGTCTTCTCGCCCGATGGCTCACAACTGGTTTTCGTTAGCGACCGCGGCGGCGACGGTGATCTGTTCATCGCCAACGCCGATGGCAGTAGCGCATTCCTGTTGACAATCGACGACGATGGAGCCGAAGACCGCACCCCGGCCTTCTCGCCCGATGGCCGCTTTATCGCGTTTAGTTCGCTGCGCGACAACACGTCGTTCCAAATTTTCCTGTACGACATGACAACCGAGACGGTGGAGCAGGTGACCACCAACGATCGCGACAACGATGCGCCCTCGTTCCGCCTACGATAAGGAGATCACCCGGTGAACGACGATGTTAAATCTCTACTCAAGCAAGGTATCGAAGCCGCCCGCGCGGGCGATAAGAAGAAAGCACGCGAATTGTTCGACCGTGTCCTCGAGATCGACGAGGACAACGAACGCGCATGGCTGTGGATGGTCTCGGTAGCCGATACCGAGGAGGAAAAGAAGATTTACCTCGGTAATGTGCTGTACATCAACCCCAACAACGAACGAGCCCAGGCGATGCTCAGCAAGCTCGAACAGGGTGGGGGTAGCGCCAGCAGTGAGGGTGGTGGCAGTCGCGGTGGCGGCATCAGCCGCAACACGCTGCTTATCGGTGGGGGTGTGCTAGGTGCCCTGCTGATTATCGTTGTGCTGTTGGCGGTTGTCATATCGGTCAACAATCGGCGCGAGGAACAGGAACGCATCCTTGCTTCGCAGTTGACGGCGCAAGTGCAAAGCACCTTCGACGCGGCTAACCGGGCAACCGATGTCGCAGCGGCAGCAACCGGCACCGAGGCAGCGATCGTCGATGCAACAGCAACTGCCCGAGGCGGCACCCCCGCCAGTCCAACGCCACCACCTTCCCCAACCGCAATCAGCGAACTTCCGCCTACTTGGACCCCCGTGGCGACAGTGGAGTCCGGGCTGGGTGCGGCACTTGGCACCCCCTTGCCAGCGCCACAGGGCCTCGGCGGCGTATTGTATGGTTGGGGTGGCCTCGACCGCAGCGGCGACGGGTTCGTCGCCTTGCTCAGCTTCGACCTGGGTGCTGGCGGCACACGCACCGAAATCCCAGGCTTCGAAGGCCGCGACATCACGGTAGAACCCATCACAGGCGATCGTATCATGTTCACGCGCCCGTTTTCCGCCACGCGCGACTTCGGCATCCAGCTAGCGAACCGCAATGGCACCCAACCGGAACAACTTGCAGACCGCTGGCGGGGCCAACAATTGATCCTCGGGCCACAGTATGCCCGCTTCTCGCCAGATGGTTCGCGAGTGGTCTTCACGGGCCGTGCCGGTGACACGAACAGCGAAGAAGTTTGGCTGCTGAACCTTCAAGTGCCCGAAGGTGTCCCTGCACTCACACGGCTAACGGACGACACAGCAAATTACAGCTACCCAGATATTTCGCCGGACAACTCGCGTGTGGTTGCTGTACGGGTGGATACAGACAGCCTCTCACCTGCGGAAGACCTTGTTTTGATCGACACCGTTGCGCGGACGCAGGGGCAGCTCACCAACGACCAGGCCGCATTTATCGAGTCGCACCCACGGTTCTCGCCGAACGGTGCGCTTATCGCCTACTCGGCGTCGCAGGGTAGTGCCGATGCCCCCGCAGACATCATCATCATCAATGTGAACGGCGGCGGCACGCCTGTCCTGCCGGTGCGTAGCAATGGCGACGATATACAGCCCATCTTCAGCCCAGATGGCAACGCGTTCGCCTTCTCCAGCGATCGCAACGGCGAGTACAACATTTACCTCTTCAACTTGCAGACGAACGAGTTGTTCCAGTTGACCAATGAGATCGATCCGCACTTTGTGGGCGGGTGGTTCCAGGCGGGGGCAGCGCCGCAGGCTGCACCACCGCCCGAGGCCCCACCCGCTGAGGCACCAGAAGGCGAAGCCCCCGCCAACTAGCAAAAACAAAAAGCGGGGCAGTGCCGATTTAGCACTACCCCGCAGCACTCCACAGTGCAATTAGCCTACTAACGCGTCGAATACCTTCGGTGCGATAAGCCACACCAATATCCCGCGCATGTCGCCCGGCACCGGTATATCGACGCGGGCGAGGCTGCCAGGCTTCATGTTGACCTGCGCCCCGGTGAGTTCAAGAAGCGTTGCACTCATCGTTGGCTCGTGGCCTACGAAAAA
>CAYSVE010000436.1:0-5443 GCA_964434365.1 uncultured Anaerolineaceae bacterium
AACTTACGACGATGCCGACGACGCTCAACATCATCGTAAGGAAGAGTCCGCCCCATAGGCCCATGTCGGCCACAGGCAGTAAGTTCTCGGCGCGCCAATTGGTAATCGCACCCCTCCCTGCCATGGCATTCACCACCAATGGTGTGGCGACAATAAGTAGGACCCACAGGCCAAGTGTGACGAACAGGCCCCGGCGGCGTGCGCCTTCCGACGTAATGAGTTCGTCTGCTGCGGCACCATAGTTGAAGGCACTCAGGCCTACCACGCCCCACAGGACAAGCTCCAGCCAGAAGCTGAATGACACACCCCAACCGCTCAGTTGACCGTCGGCAAACAGGATGAGCGGTTCGGTTGCAGTGTAGATGTGCGGAAAGCTTATCTGCCCTAACAGCATCACCAGGCCCAGGCCAAGCATCGGGCGGCCAATACTGGCATCGTAGTTGAGGCCGATGAAGAACATCAACCCGACCCACACAAAGCGGGCCATGAGGTTACCCAACAGCGGGCCATCGAGGTTCGCGACCCCGCTTGCCAACACGAAGAGTAAAAACACGAACCCGGCCCAGCCTGCGAGGGCCGTCATGCTAGCCGCAGACGGGGCACCTCGTTTGCCGGGGGCTACCCGCTTGATGCCAGACGCAGCGCCATAGCCAATAACCCCGAAAATAGCAATTATCAGGAACGATACGTCGTAGCTGTTGAACAGAGGCGAGATGGATAGCGTGAGGTAGTCTGCAAAGGAGCGCTCGCCCCGAAACTGATGGTCGATCAATTGTGTGATCGGCAGGTCTTCCTCGTCGATCTGCGGACGTTGGTCGATCGTCACGAAGCGATCGGGCACGCGTGTGTACTGGGTAACACCTTCGGTTTGCAGGCGGCCCGTCGAGGTGATGAGGGGTTCGCCGTTTTCATCGAATACAGGGCGCGACACATCACTCACGATGAGGGGTAACACGCCGCGGAATTCGACAAGGCCCAGCACCCCTTCCGCCTCCACCGATCTTTCGATGACGTACCAGCCATCGGCAGGGAGTTGGAAGTCGAGTTGCTGATCTTCGGATTCTAGCGTGGCTTCGGCTAACAGGTCGAGCGTTGCGCCGTCGAGGATACGTACCGCGATGGGAGCACTATTGATGGCCAGCGTCTCGGCAATCGAGGGGTTTGCACTGGCTGCGAGGTCGGCGAGAGATTCGTCATCTGCTGCCTCAGCGAGTGCTTCCTCGGGTATAAGGCCCGCTAGCTCTTCCTCAAGTTCGATCACTTGTGCTTCGGACAGGGTGTTGCCGCCCAGGCGTTCGTTGGCATTTAACAAGCGCTCGATCTCGTCTACCCGTTCGATATCCGAGAGGCGGTTGGCGGCAGCAAGGCGTAAGGTAAGCACCACGCGGTCGCCGAAGCCCGTCACGTCCTCGATTTCAGCATCTGCCTCGACGTTTGGCACCAATCGGGCCACGATACGCTCACCCGCCCGCCCCACGAAGGCCTGTGTCTCGATGGGTGTTTCGCTGGATGTACCGCTGACAATTTCCACGCTACCAGCGCTGAGAATCGTTGGGGTGGGTTGCAAGGTGCCCACAGCGATTACGGGAACTGCGAACAGCAGTGCCAGTATCACCCCGATCACGATGAGTACGTTGCGCCCCGCACGGGCATAGACCGCAATCGTGAAACCCGTGAGCACACTAACCAGGTAAACGATGACGTGTAATCGGGTGATTGCACTCGTAGGGTACGTCCACGCGTTGAAGAGTCTGAGGTTCTGGGTAACAACCAGCCAGTTCGCTTCGGTGATGGACCAACTAAGCAATGAGGAGATGACCGACACCGCAAGTGCCGCCGAAATAAGCGTCAGCACCGCATCGAACACAGAGCTGAACAGATTCTTGCGTACCCACGCGATGGGGCCGACTTCCAATAGGGGCGGCGGTTTGGTCTCTGGCTCATCGTAGTTGACGACGACGCGCGCCTCGATGGCCGTTTTTTTTTCGGGTGTGTTTTCCATGGGTTACCTCGGGTTACCTCGTCACCAACTGGAAGCGTGAGTTGACCCAGTTCATCACGGCAGAAATCGTCAGGCTAATAACCAGATACGTACCCATGATGATGACGATGCCACTCACCGATTGGCCGCTCTGGTTGATGATGGTGTTCATCACCTGATAGATGTCTGCATAGGACGCGATAATCGCCAGGCTACTGTTTTTCGCCAGGTTCAAATACTGGTTGCCCATCGGCGGGATGATGACCCGCAAAGCCTGCGGCAACACGACCATTTGCAGCGTTTCGCCGGGGCGCAGGCCAATAGCCCGTGCGGCTTCGATCTGCCCATTCGGCACGGCCTGGATACCCGCCCGCACAATTTCTGCGATGAAGGCACTGGTGTAGATCACTAACCCCAGTAGAATGGCGGTGTACTCTGGCGAAAGCTCGGTGCCAACGGCGAAGCGCAAACCCTGCCGTTGCGGCGGGCGGACCAAGATTGGTTGGCGTGCATACAGCGGCTCATCGTCCGGTTCGATCAATCCCTCCTCGCGCGCTTCTTCAAGCTCGATGCTGCGAACCGTGTCGCCCTCGAAGATTTGGATTTCCTCGGGGACCGGCTCTGCCGCAACAAAGAGCCACCCCACGACCGCGAAGCCGCCTATCGCGAGTAGCCCGTATAGCGTACGCGGGAAGGGCTTCCCGGTGGTTTCGGTAATGCGCCCTAGCCAGAACCAGATGCCGACCGCAAGCAGTACACCAAGCGCCACGAATGCGAGCCATTCCGTGAAGCGCTCCGTCGGCGACATTTCTGGCAGAACGATGCCCTTGATGCTTAACGAAACGAGCGGCACAACTTCGAAGCGAAGCACCTGCCCCGGCACGGTGTTAAAGTAAAACAGCAACCCACCGAGGAACTGCCCACCCACCAACCCCAGCAGGGCAAAGCGGGCGTTCGGTTGTTTGACGGCGAACCAAACCAGCGCAAACAAGCCGACACTCACAAACAGGTAAACCCAGAAGCCGCCCGCACTCAGGTTGCCGCCGCTAAGCGCGGCAGCGCGCATCAGCGCCGCTGGCGTGCCGATGAGTTGGGCCTGCTGTACCTGCCAGAAGCCGATTTCCCAGATAGATGCTGCCCCGATGAAGCCCAGGATCGCTGCAAAACGGCGGGGTTCGTCGGCCCCGACGTTGTTGTTGTACCGTGTCACCAAGTAGCCGATGAACGCGTATAGCAGCCATCGTAGGGGGAACGCCGCCAACCCGGCCCTCGGTAGCTCGATTGCGTCGTTGAGTGCCGGTAACGACAGCACGACCACAAAATACCACACGAACAACTGCACCAGCAGCGGGGTATTCCGTAGGATTTCTACGTAGACGCGCGCCAGTGTTTTGACAAGCCAGTTGGAACTGAGCAAAAAGATACCGAAGAAGATGCCAAGTAGCGTTGCGGCTACCAGGCCCACCGAAATTACTCGAAGCGAGTTCGTTAGCCCAACGAGATACGCCTGAAAATAACTGTCGTCTGGCGAGTAGTTGTCTGCGCCGCCTATGCTGAAGCCCGCCCGGTTGTCCAAAAAAGCGAAGTTGGGGGTCTGGCCTTGTGCTTCCAGCCCACCGAAAACGTTCGAAACCAGGTTGCGCAGCGCCAGGAATACGACAATGAGGAAAACAATTTGTAAAAAAACCTGCCAGAAGCGAATATCTCGCCAGAACGGAACCCCACCGCCAGATGGTGGATTACCCGCAGCCATCGGCTCCTCCTTCAGTGCTAAACAAAACCGACAGGGTGCCGTTGCCAACACCCTGTCGTAACTTCGATAGATGGTGTTACCCGCTCTTTAGCGGAACGGCGGGGAGTACATCAGGCCGCCATCGGTGTACAGGGCGTTCAAGCCACGGTTGAGGCCGAAGACCGTCTCCTGGCCCAGGTTCGCTTCGAAGACTTCACCGTAGTTGCCGACCTGGCTAATCACGTTGACCATGAAGTCGTTCGGGATGCCGAGGTAGCTACCGGCGGGTGTATCGCCGATACCCAGGAAGCGCTGGATGTTCGGGTCATCGCTCTCGACGAACTCGCCGATGTTCTCGCTGGTGATGCCGAACTCTTCGGCCTGGATGAGGCCAAAGATGGTCCAGGCAACGATATCGCCGAATTGCGGATCACTCTGCGGCGAGGCCGGGCCGAGCGGCTCCTTGGAGAGCGTCACATCGAGGATGGTGAGGGCACCGGGGTCCGGCGCGGTCGCCTTGCGGCTCACGAGACCGCTGGTGTCCGTGGTTACGGCATCGCAACGACCCTCGAACAGGGCGTCCATCACACCGTCGAAGTCCTGGAAGGTCTGAAGCTCGAAGTCCAGGCCACGGCTGCTCATCGCATCGGTGATGTTCAGCTCGGTGGTGGTACCGGCGTTGGTGCAAATCGTGCCGCCTTCGAGGTCTTCGAGGGTGGTGGCACCAAGGTCGGTGGTCGCCATCACGCCCTGGCCGTCGTAGAAGGTGGTCGGCGCGAAGATCGCACCCCACTCGGTGTCGCGGCTCAGCGTCCAGGTGGTGTTACGAGACAGCAAGTCGATTTCGCCCGTAGCAAGGGCGGTTGGGCGCTCGGCAGCCGTCAACGGGCGGAAGGTCACCGCATTCGCATCACCAAGGATGGCAGCGGCAACCGCGCGGCAAACATCAACATCGAAGCCTGCGAACTCACCGGCCTCGTTAACCGTGCCGAAGCCCGGCAGAATATTGTTCACACCACAAATGAGTTCACCACGCTCCAAAATACGGGCGGTGATCTCACCAACTTCTGCATCCTGTGCGGTGACGACAGCGCCGCTAAGCACCAGTACCATCGCCAACAGTAAAACAGTCAATCGCTTCATTTCGGGTCTCTCTCCCTTTATGTAAATATCTGTTAAGCCTTGCAGCTATCGACGTTAGTACGCCGTTAACTGTTGCGAAGTTTAGCAAAATCCTGGTAAGTCTGTCAAAAATTTGGACCTACATGGAGGTTGCAAGATTTCGCGCAATCTGCTCTGGCTTATAGTATAGCTTACCGTATATTACGGGTATTCGCTTGCGTCAATTCTCACAAAGTTTTGGTCGTGATGTTTGTTGCGATTGCAAATTAATACACCCCGCCGATAAAATGCGTCTAGTTGTAATGAATACAAGCAGAGAGCGCCTGACCGATGGAAACTGACCTCTCACAATTGCTGCACGCTTACACCGAACTGCGCGAGCAAGGCTCCGAGCCAAAAGCGGTCCTCAGCGTGTTGCGCACGCGCATCCAAGCCCTAGCAGTGCAAGATCGTGACAAATTTGGCAAGATGGTGCGTAACTACGAAGTGAAGCAATCGCAAGCCCAGCCGTCTACGACCGTACAGGAAACCGAACAAACAAGCCGAGCCACCCAGGAAATGTACGACGCGTTCATCACGCGTACCTTCGGCGATGCCCCGCCCGTGGG
>CAYSVE010000437.1:0-5436 GCA_964434365.1 uncultured Anaerolineaceae bacterium
ATTTGGCGTATACGCTGCGCGTGAACACCTTCAAGGGCACCCGCGAGGTGCTCATCGAGTGGTTGGATGCGCGCCCCGCCGAGGGCGAAAGCCTCACCCTCAGCACGCCCACGGTCGAGCGGGCATTCATCGACCACCGCGCCGAAGCTGCCCCCGAAGCACGGCTCGACCGGCTGCGCAAAAAGGACCCCGCGCTGGTCGTGTGGCGCGAGGGCACCACCGAGGTCGACGGCCTGCGCCGCGACGAACTCACGCCCGCAGCGACCCTCGTTGTGTGGACGGCCCCGCCCGGCCCGGCGGAGTGGGAGGCCGGGCTGAACGCGGTTTCTCCCGAGACGGTGTACCTGTTTGGGGCCGACCCCGGCGTCGACAAACTGGAACCGTTCGGGCGACGGCTGGTGGGCGTCGTCAAGTTTGTGATGAACAAGCGCGGCGGTGAGATCACCCTGGGCGAACTTGCTGCGGCGATGGCCCATCGCGCGCGCACCGTCCGCGCCGGGTTGGACTGGCTGACGGCGCGTGGGCAAATCAGCGTGGCCTGGGGCGAAGATGATACGCTGCAAATCTCCGCGGCGGAGGCGGCGCAAGCTGCCGATTTGCGCACCTGTGCGGATAATCTAGGCGCGTTGCTGGAAGAAACGGCGGCCTATCGGGCGTACTGGCGGGGGGCTGCATTCTAAACGTTTAGTGGGTCTTGCCAACAGTTTTCGAAACCGGTTTCGGTACGCGGTACAATCCTGCGCACGATGTCGACCACCCACCGGAGACCCACCCATGGACCCAGCACAAAACGTCCGCAACAAAGCCCTCGTCTACGAGTACATGCGGCACCCCCCCACCCGCACCGACCTCGACCGCTACTTCTCGGCGGATGTCTTCTGGCGCGGGCCGCACCCCATCGACGATTTGTGCGGGGTCGACGCCCTGTGGACGGGATACCACGCGCCGCTGCAAAACAGCTTCGGTGGGCTGCGCCGTCGCATCGATATGCTGTTGGGCGGCGAAAGCGACGGTCAGCAGTGGGTGAGCAGCCACGGCTATTTCATCGGCACCTTCGAGCACGCTTGGCTGGGCATCCCCGCTACCGGGCGCGAAACGTTCCTACGCTACGGTGAGTTCTGCCGGGTGGAAGGCGAAAAAATCACGCAGGTGTACCTGCTGCTCGATCTCGTAGAGGTGTTGTTGCAGGCCGGGCACCGCGTGCTGCCGCCGAGCGCAGGCATCGAGGGGTTTGTGCCGCCTCCCCGCACGGCAGATGGCATTTTGCTGGAACGCCAATCCGAAGCTGCCACCGACAAGTCGTTCAAGCTGGTGCACGATATGCTGTTCCGCGGACTCAACCGCTACGACGAGGGCGACCGGGCCAGCATGGGTATCCGCGACCATTGGCACGAGGATATGCACTGGTACGGCCCGGCGGGCATCGGCACCACGCGCACCATCGCAGAGTTCCAGAACTGGCACCAGATGCCCTACCTCACCGGCTTCCCCAACCGGCAAGTCACCGACGAACCGCCCATCTACGGCGAGGGGCACTACGTCGCGACGGCGGGCTGGCGCGAAGTGATCGGCACGCACACGGGCGTGTATCTCGGCCATCCACCGACCGGCAACACCATCGAGTTTCGCATCATGGATTTCTGGCGGCGCGAGGGCGACAAGCTGATCGAAAACTGGGTACTCATCGACCTACTGGATGTGTTCCGTCAGTTTGGGGTGGATTTGCTGGCGACGGTGCGCATGTAACCCTATTTCGCAACCGGCAGGCACACCGTAAACGTCGTGCCCTCACCGACGATGGACTTCACGGTGATGTTGCCGCTTAGCCCCTCGACGACCTTGTGCGCGATGGCCAGGCCAAGGCCGCTACCCCCCTTGTTTGTGGGGCGGTTGCTCTCGGCGCGGTAAAAGCGCTCGAAGATGTGCGGCAGATGGTGCGGTTCGATACCCGGCCCGTTATCGGCGACATCGACCATCGTTTTATCACCGTTGCGGTACACCGTTACCTCGATTTTGCCACCATCCTGCACATAGATAATCGCGTTGCGGATGAGGTTCTCGAAGACCGACGCCAGATCATTCGTGCCGAGGACGTACACCGGCTCCGAAGTCGTGTGCAGCGTCAACGTCTGGTCTTTGGCGTTCGAGAGCGTGCGCAGGTTGGGCACAATTTCTTCCAGCAAATTGCTGATGTCGATTTTGCCGAGTGTGGTCGGGTCGATGAGGTGGGTATCCAACCGCGAGAGGTGCAGCATGTCCTTCAGCATCGTCTCCAGCCGTTCCACCTGTTCGTTGATCTCGACCAGCTTCGCGGCAGACTTCCCCTCCAGGTTCTCGCGACGCTCTATGAGGTATAACCCAGTACGGATGATCGAAATGGGCGTCATGAGGTCGTGGGTGGTATCGGCGATGAACTCGCGCAGGAGGTCCACCCGGCGCTTGCTCAGTTCGACCTCCTGTGTGAGCCGACGCTGCGTCACATCGAGGCCGACGATGACCAACAGGTTACCGAAAGGCGTCAGGTGCAACTCGATGTCGCGGTCAGCGACGGTTAGTGTCTCGATGCGCGGGTACCCGGCGCGCATCACATCGCGGCAGATCACGAGTTGCCCGTTGAGGTAGGGGTCGTCTTTGGCGGCCTCGCCGAAGCGCTTGCCGATGAGCTGGTATGGCGATTGGTTGAAGGCCTCTGCGGCCTTCGAGGTCGCCTCCATGATTTCGAAATCGACATGGCCGGGCAGCGCCTTCAGAAGCAAGGCAGTATACGGGCTGGCCTCGATGATCATCCGGTTGAGCGCTTCGCTCTTGGCAAGCGCGTCGACGTTTTGGCGCAGCCGCCGTTCGGCACGCATCCGCACCGACTGTTGTGCCATCAGCAGCAACGTCACGGCAGCGAGTAGGATGATCATGAAACCGAGATCGTCCCAATTGCCGGGAACTATCGCAGCGATGAGCAACGCTTTCGCGATGGTCGTAGCAGCGACTGCTAGCGTGATCCAAAGGCCACCAAACAAGCTGGCAAGCAATATCGGTATCACCGTGATGGCCGTGGTTTTGGCTTCGGCACTATTGGTTATTAGCAAGGCACATGCCACAAACTGCACCCCGATAAGCAATATCACGGCCAGCATGTATCGCCCTGCGCGATTCAACAGGTAGCTGAACAGAGTCGCAGCAGTTACAAAGCCATAGACGAATGTCGCGAGCAGACCACCGGGGCGTATCGCCAATAGTACCACCGCCAACACACCTATAATAAACAGGACAAACGTAATCGACGCGAAGTAGCGCCCGCGCGCCTGCTGTTCTTCCTTCGTGTACGATGCGTGCGGGCGAATGAGCCACTGCGTGAAGTTTACGATACGTTTTTGGGGTCCGGTGATTGCTGGGATGCTCAACTTCAAAACGGGCCTCGTCGCCTACTCCGTTATTTACGAATTATCGCACACATTTAGGCAGAATTGCTAGCCAATCTAACACAAACCGAATCCATATATGAACTTAACGATCCTCTAGCCTTTGCGGTTGTTGTTTTTCCCCAGCCTGTCGGCGAGGAAGCCCCCCAACACACCGCGCATCAACCCACCGCCGATAGACGCGCCGCCGCTCTCTCGGCGAATCTCCTCGGCGTCCCAGTCGCCACTGCTACGCCGACGCAGCCATGTCGCGTAGCGCTCCTCGGCGCGCACCAGCACCTCTTCGACTGTGTCGCGGTCGTTTTCGTGGAGCGCGTCGCGCAGGTCGTGGAGGGTGTTTAGCAGCACATCGAGCTTGAAGACGAGGTTCTGGCGGTTGTTGAGCAGCAAATCGCGCAAGTCGTCCGGGTGCGTATCCAGCAAATGATGGGTGAGCCTCCCGAAATCGGCATTGGTGACGCGCTGCGCCTCGGCCCAGCCGTCGGCGGTACTCACCCCATAGAACGACGCCACACCCAGCAATGCCGCCAACCCTTCGGTGGAGGCGATGAGGCCATCGTGTTCTGCCGGGTCCACGAAGCGCGGCTTCGCGCCTAAAAAGCCGACCAGCGTGCTCACCAAATCGACGGCATCGCTATCGGCACCGGGGCCAGGCATGATGAGGCCATCGCCACCTTCGAATAGATCGGCGGTCGCGTGGGCGGTATCGTCCAGGCCATCGAACAGGTGCGCCGGGTTCACGGTAAGCGTCACGCCGACGAGGTAGGCATCGCCGGGGAGGTAGTCCTTTGCCCACTCGATGGAGGGCATTTTCAGCGGCGCGAGGTCCATCAGCACGGCCCCAGCACGCAGGCCCGATGCCATCTCTTCGTAGAGCGTTTTCAGGTCGGCGTAGCCGGGGGCCAACACGATGAGGTCGGCACCGGCGGCGGCATCGGCGGGGAAGCGCACACTCTTGTCGATGGCGCCGAGGTCTTTCGCTTCGTCCAGTTGGCCAGTTAACAGGTCGGCACCGACGACGGTAAAGTGGTTGGCGGCATCGGGTTGGGCGTTGTAGGCCTTCAGCGCCAGGCCGACGGACGCACCCAGCCGCCCCAGCCCGATAATTGCCACGGTCAAATCTGCCATTGGGGTCTCCTTCGGTTTTGGTACGCAGTGTACCGCAGCTAGTAGGCGTACACACGGGTGCTCCCTACATCGACACGACAGTTTGCGCTAAAATCGCCAGGGTGTTGAACGCAGCAACGGGCAAACGATGTCTCTACTCACGACAAGCAATCTCGCGAAGTTTTATGGGCCAGATGAAGTTTTCAGTGGTGTCTCGCTAGAGGTTCCGCAGGGCGCGCGCATCGCGCTTGTGGGGCCGAACGGCGCGGGCAAAACCACGCTGCTCAGCGTTATCCTCGGCGAGCAAAGCCCATCGGACGGCACGGTACAAACCGCGAAGCACATCCGCATCGGGTTTTTGCCACAACGGCCCGAGCTAATCGGCAACCACAGCCTGTGGGAAGAGGCTCTGAATGCGTTCGAGGATGTGCGGGCGCGCGAGGCCGAACTGAGCGCCCTCGAAGAAAAAATGGCCGCGGGCGACGAAGCCGCCCTCGCGCGCTATGGCCCCCTGCAAGAGCAGTTCGAGGCCGACGGCGGCTACACCTACGAGACGAACATCCGCACCGTGCTCACCGGCCTGGGCTTCGCCGACGACGACTTCGACATGCCGCTGACCAAACTCAGCGGCGGCCAGAAGACGCGCGCCGTGCTCGCCCGCCTGCTCCTCGAAAAACCCGACCTGCTTGCGCTCGACGAGCCGACCAACCACCTCGACATCGCCACGGTAGAGTGGTTGGAGGGTTACCTCAGGAGCTTCGAGGGGGCGGTGCTGGCGATTAGCCACGACCGCTACTTTATCGACGCATTTGCCAGCACCGTGTGGGAACTCGACTTCGGCACCACAGAAACCTACCGGGCAAACTACACGCAGTACGTGCGCCAACGCACCGAGCGCCGCGAGCGCCTGCTG
>CAYSVE010000438.1:0-5418 GCA_964434365.1 uncultured Anaerolineaceae bacterium
GCCGTTAGCGACCGTGTGCTGGAGCGCGCCCAGGAAATCGAGCATCGCGGCTACTACTTCGACTACCTCTCATGGGAGAAGTACCTCGTCAAGAACAATACCGCCAGCACGCCGCCCATCTCTTTGATGTATGCCGCCGACAAGCAACTCGAAGACATCCTCGGGGGTGAAGGGTTGGAAGGCCGCTGGGCACGCCACAAGCAAATGCGCGAGTTCACACACAAGTGGGTTGCCGATCGAGGCTTCGGGTTGTTTGCCGAAACCGGCTACGAGTCGCCGACGGTGACGGCGGTCGCCAACACGCGCGAGATCGATGTGAACACCATGGCCCAGTTCATGGCGGAGAAGGGCTTCGCGATGGATAAAGGCTACGGCAAAATCAAGGGCGAAACGTTCCGCATCGCGCACATGGGCGACATGCAACCCGCCACCCTCGAAGAAGTACTTGCCGATTTCGACGAATTCCTGGGAGTTTAACGCAACATGCACGTACTCGTACCCGATAACGTCGATCCTGTCGTACAGGTCATCCTTGGTAACCACAATGCGCTACGGGTGACAGCCCCCGGCAAAATGAGCCGCGACGAGACGATGGCCACAATCGAGACGGCCAACGCGCTCATCATTCGTAGCTCCACCAAAGCCGATGCCGAACTGCTAGCTGCCGCGCCCAACCTCAAGGCGATTGCACGCGCAGGCGTTGGCGTCGATAACATCGACCTCGACGCAGCCACAGAGCACGGCGTAGTCGTGATGAATACGCCCCACGGCAACACCATCGCCACCGCCGAGCACGCCTTCGGGCTGATGCTCGCCCTTGCGCGTGACATCCCGCAGGCACATATCTCATTGGCCGAAGGTCGCTGGGATCGTAAGAAGTACATGGGCACCGAACTGCGCGGCAAAACGCTGGGTATCATCGGCCTGGGCCGCATTGGCCGCGCGATTGCCGCCCGTGCACAGGCCTTCGAGATGGATTGCATTACCTATGACCCGTTCGTCGATGCCGAAGTCTCGGCACACTTTAATGTGGAGTCGGTGGAGATGCGGGACCTGTACGCACGCGCCGACTTCATCACCCTGCACGCGCTCGTCACCGATGAGACCGAGGGTATGATCAACGAGAAGGCGATTTCGCAGATGAAGCCCGGTGTGCGCATTATCAATGCGGCCCGTGGCGCACTCATCAACGACGCCGACCTTGCTGCGGCCCTCAAGAGCGGCCACGTTGGCGGTGCCGCGCTCGATGTATACGCTGTCGAGCCACCGGCAGCCGAGAACCCGCTCATCGGGCTTCCGAATGTCATTCATACACCGCACCTCGCCGCCAGCACCCACGAGGCCCAGGTTGCTGTGGCTGCCGAAGCCGCCGAACTCATCGTGGATGCGCTCCTCAAGGAGGAGTATCACAACGTCGTCAACCGCGCCGTATTGAACCGTTAGCCCGCGTTTTCGTCGGGTTTGCCCCTGTGTGGTAGCATATTGCGAAAAATCGCCACAGGGGCAACCGACTATGAACACCACACGCTTTGCCGAAATCCGCCAACTGCATCGCGAATACAAGTTCTTCTACGAGGTGTCTGGTGGGTTGTTGCTCATTCTGCTCGGTGTGATGCTCGGCGCGGCCCTTTTCAACAGCGACCCCGGTTACAACACCAACCTCTATACCGAGTTCATCAGCATCGCGGTGACAGTTTTTGTATTGGATCGCCGCGCGCAAAAACGCGAAACCGAACGCCGCGAACAGGCCATGCGCGAGCGCCTGCTGCGCGAAATCGGCAGCCCCGACAACGCAACGGCCCTCAACACCGTGCGCGAACTGCGTGAACGCGAATGGCTGGCCGATGGCACACTCCACGAGAGCAGCCTGCGTGGCGCGAACCTGCAAGATGCCGACCTGCGGCGGGTATCGTTGGCTGCGGCAGACCTCCGCGACGCCAACCTACAGCGGGTGAAGGCCCAGGACGCCAACCTGCCAGAGGCTCGCCTGAGCGGTTCGTACCTCAATGGTGCGGTCTTCTCCAATGTAAACCTGGAAAGTGCGGCGCTGCGTCACTGTGTGATGCTCGGCATCGACCTGCGGCACGCCAATTTGCGCGGCGCGCGCCTTTCCGAAGCCGACCTCGACGCGGCCAACCTCGATGGCGCACAGTGCAATGGCGCGGGCTTTCGGGGTGTCAATCTGCGGATGGGCACGCTCTATGGTACCGACTTACGCAACGCCGACCTCGAAGGCGTGAACCTTAGCCGCGCGCGCGTGTTCGGTGCCGACTTCACCCGTAGCAAGTGCCGTGGCGCGATGCTCCGCGATACGGAGTTGTTCCGCGCTAACCTGACGGACGCCGATTTCACCGAGGCCGACCTTAGTGGCGCGAATTTCGGCAAGGCTATCCTCACCGGCACAAACCTGCTCGGTGCCAACCTTCGCGATGCGATTTTCACCGGCGCGACGTTCGACGAAACGACCATCTTGCCGGATGGCTCGCGGTGGGGGCCAGGCATCGACCTAGCACACTACACCCGCCCAGAGGCAACCCCCCGCAGGCGCTAATCGGTTTCGGTTGGCTCCGGTGTCGCCGATGGCGTGAGCATCTCGGCATTCATTAGCGTCGCCGGGATTTTTTCGTCCAAATCGTAGAGGTAGTTCAACGCTTCCTGCACCGGGTTATCGCCCGCAAGCTGCACGTAGCGCTCGTAGGCAGCGCGCGCTTCGTCCTCGTTGTTCAACTCAGCGTTGATGCGGCCCATCATCAACCACGCATCGACATACGCATCGTCGATTTCCACAACCCTTTCGTAGTCCTCAAGGGCGGCCTCGATGTCATCCATCCGCTCGTGATGCGTGGCCCGGTTGTAGTACAAAATGGGGTCGTCTGGCAATAATTTGATCGCGCGATCGTAGTCATCCAGCGCTTCGACAAGTTCGCCGGTACGCGCTCGTGATAGCGCCCGTAGGTTGAAGTAATTGGCGCGGTCTGGGTCAAGTTCGATGGCCCGACTCAGCACGTCGACAGCCTCTTCGTAGTCGCCCTGGCGGAAGAGTTGCCGCCCAAGGTTCCCATGTGGGAAGTGCTGCGTGTCATCCAGTTCGATGGCCCGCCGGTAACTTGCGACCGCGTCGAAGGTTCGCCCCAGCTCGATTAGTGCTACCCCTCGGTTGTTGTAGTATTCCCAGTACGCGTCATCGTAGGCGATGGCCGCATCATAAAACGCCAACGATTCCTCGTAGTTTTCGGCGAGGTAGGCCAGCTTGCCCATGCCGAAGTTCGCTGGGCCGTATGCACCATCTAAGGCGAGTGCAGCCTTGAACAATGCTTCAGCCGTTTCGCGCTCGTCGCGGTCGTAGTACACCTCACCGATGAGCGTCGGGTAGGCCGGGCTGTTCGGGTTAAGCGAAGCGGCCTGTTCGTAGTCGGCGAGGGCGGCCTCCTCGTCGCCGTCGCTGAGGTAGGCTTCGGCGCGTGCCGCGTAGATTTCTGGGTCATTCGGCGCGATTTCCAGTGCACGGTCGAAGCTAGCGAAGGCATTGTCGTGGGCACCCTGGGCAGTGTATACCTCCGCCCGCCCGATGTACGCCTCTAGCAAGTCGGGCCGCAGCGCGATGGCCCGGCTGTAGTCGCTTAGCGCATCGTCCAGGTCACCCTCCGCGGCACGAATCGTGGCGCGGCCAAGCAGTGCTTTGTGGTTATCGGGTGCCATGTCCAGCGTGCGATTGTAGTCGTCGAGGGCTTCGCTGGGGCGTCCATCGGCGACACGAAGCTCGGCGCGCTCCAAAAAATCCTCCGCCGAGGAGGGTGTCATCGCTTCGAGCTGGGCGAGCGTCGTCGCTTCGACATCGGGTGTGAGGGTAGGGGGGGGCGTCGATGGAATAAACGTGGGCGATGGAACCGGCGACGAGGCGAACACCCAGTCGTCTGCCGACTCACCGCCGCCATCGCGGTTGACAAAGGCAAATAGCAGATACATGGCGGCAAGCCCAATGAACATCATTTCCAACCGCCCAATGCCTCGGCGTTCTTCCATGCACCCAATTCTCCCTGGTTATCTGTTTCAACGATACCACATCGCAGCGACTGCCCCCGCGCGTTTTTATCGGTCTGTTATAGGCTGCACACCCGCGTCGCCAACTCGTTGAGTGAGCGTAGGGCTTCGGCGTCGGGTTGCAGCGCGCGCGCCGCGTCGAGGTAGGGCGTTGCTGCGTCGCAGTCCGCACGGAGGTCCAGCAGCAGCCGTGCGGCAGTCGCCTGCGCACCGAAATCCTGTGGCGCGAGGGCGGCGATACGCACGTAATCGGCGAGGGCGGCGCTTTCATTCTCCGCGTCGAGGTACAACGCGGCCCGTTTAATCAGCACGCCGAGGTCCCCCTCTTCGATGCCAAGGGCCTGTGTATAGCGCTCGATAGCCGCCAACGGGCGTTCCTGCGCGACGTAGATATCGCCGCGGCCCACATATGCACTTGCTAGTGCCGGGTCTGCATCGATGGCACGGGCGTATTGTCGCTGTGCCAGTTCGGCCTCGCCGAGCGCAAACAGTGCCCGCGCGTACCCTTCGCGGTAGATTGCGTTGTTCGGCAGCACGTCCAGGGCACGCTCATAGTCGTTCCCTGCCCGCACATGATCCCCCAGGTCGGCGAAGAGGGCCGCCCGCCGTGCATAAAGCGTCGCCCCTTCGGTGAAAACCGGGCTAACGCCGATAGCGCGGTCGTAGTCTGCGATGGCCCGGTTGAGGTCGCCGCTTGCAAGGGCCTCGTCGGCGCGGTCTGCAAAGATGTTCATCAGATACAGGTAGATCGGCTCTAGCGTGGGGTCACGGCCCGGCCCGAGCGCGGGCGGTGGTGCACCGTCGCAACCCATACGTGCCGGGTTGTTCAAATGCGCGACTGTCGCGTCTGGCGCGATCGACGCGGCGCGGGTGTAATCGGCCACCGCCTGGTTCAGTTCGCCCTGGCAGCGATATGCGCTTCCCCGCCACAGGTAGAGTTCGTGGTCGCCGGGGTTCGTCGCGAGTGCGTACGTGAAGTCGGTCGTCGCAAGCGGATAGTCGCCAGCCGTTGCGTAAATGCGGCCCCGGCCCTCGCGCGCGACGGCGTCCTCTGGCAGCAGCGCAATGACGTGGTCGTAGTCGGCCAGGGCGATGGCAAAACTGCCGTCCTCAGCATACAGCATCGCCCGTTGGTTTAGCGCGTCCACGAGGGTGGCGTTTAGCGCAATCGCGGCATCGAGGTCAGCGCGGGCGCGCTTGCGCTGACCAAGCGCAAGATACACCTGCGCGCGTTCGTACAGCGGTGTCGCATCCTCGGGGCGCAGCTGCGCCGCGCGCGATAAATCGCCGAGCGCGGCATCGAAGCTAGACGTGGCTGTGTGCAGCATCCCCCGGCTGATAAACATGCGACCGTCCTCCGGGTCTAGTTCGATGGCC
>CAYSVE010000439.1:0-5417 GCA_964434365.1 uncultured Anaerolineaceae bacterium
AGGGCGGCGGCGCGCCCGATGAAGCGGGTGCCGCCCACAAAAAGTATCTTCATGGTGCTTGCTCGGTAAACGTTGCCTATTTTGATGTGCGGATTCTACGGGTTTGTGGGGGCGCGCTCAAGTGTGTGGGGTGCATTTTGGCGGCAAGGCTAACGAATAAGCGTTCTCAAGGTGCTGCGCTTGAAAACATCATTGCCGCCTAACTTGCTGGCTCCCTCTCGAACCGCCGTATCTACGCGCGGCGCACGCAGAGAGAGTGAATATTCTGGACTCTCGTGAACCGTAGAAAGTCCCCTCTCCGTTTACGGGGAGGGGATTTAGGGGTGGGGTGGAAACACTGAAAAGCCACACCGATTCGTCGGAATGAAGAAAGGTATTTGGGCTACGTTGTTGGCCCCAGCAGCGCCAAATAACCGAGGCCCTGCGCCACGAAGTTCGTGACCATGTGTAGAATGATGGGCGGCCATAGGCTCTCGCTGCGGTCGAGCAGCCACGCCGCCGCCAACCCCAATATGAACGTCGAGACGATGAGTAGCGGGTTCAGGTGGGCAAGGCCGAAGGCGATGCTGCTGAGGATCGCTGCGAACCAGAAGCCGCGCCCATTACGCAGCCAGCGGAAGATGACCCCACGGAACATCATCTCTTCTAGGATTTGCACCACCACCGAGACGAGCACGATCACAAGCAAGACACTCGCCACACTCCCCGACGGCGTGAGCGTTTGACCCAGCGCTTCTAAGTCCTCGACGCTCGCGAGGTCTTCGACGTTGCCCGTGAGCGCGACCGGTGCCAGGAAGACCACTACCACACAGATGCGTATCACGATGAGCGGAATGGCGATGAGCGCGCCACGCCACAGCCACTTCGCCTGCGTGGGCACAAGCCCAAAGCTGCTGAAGCCGCCCTTGCGCAACGCAAGAATGAGCAGGCCAAGGCCCATCACCGCAAGCTGCGGCGTAAGGAATGAAATCGTGAAGTTAGGCGTGGAGGCCAGTTCCACCAGGGCGTTTTGTAGCGCGATGGGGTCGGCTTGCAGGTCTTCGACGAGCGCATTGAGCCGGTCCGGGTCGAGGTTTTCGATAGAACCATATTCGGCGGTGTACAGGTTTGCGATGATGACGGAAATCGCAGCGCAGCCACTACACATGAAGGCCGCCAACAACGTGAGAATAATGAACAAAGCGTGCGTCCAGCGCCAAACGACCCTGGGTTTTTCTTCGGCTTGGGGGAGGCTCTCGGGCAGGGGATACTGAACCATTGTACGCTCACGACTCGTCACCAATGGCTTCATCATAGCCCGTTTGCTAAAAAGCCGCCATTACCTATCAAGATACCCTGACAACAACTGAACTATAACGGAAACCTGCGCGAACGCTAATTGTAATTACGAACAGAAATTCTAATTCGTGATATGATGTGCATCCATCACAGTATTAGGTTTTTGTTACACGCAGGAGGTGTAACCCATTATGGTTGGTCACATCGATGAAACAACTCAGGCAGTGTATTGCTACATCCATCACTGCATTATCGGCGGGGGCGTGCCGCCCTCGCACCGCGAAATCGGCAAGGCCTGCTACCTCTCCAACGGCTCGGTGATTCGCCACCTCGATAGGCTGGAGGCGTATGGCTACATCACCCGCGAACCGGGCATCGCGCGCGGGCTACGCCTGACGGACAAACGAATGGGGTGCACATGACCGGGCATCTGCACGCCATTGAACCGAACATTTTTGCTACGCTAAGGGCCAGCTAACCATTGAAGAAAGGGTAACCCATGGCCGAATACAACGATGTGCAGAAGTCGGTGGCGCTGGCGCGGTTGATGTGCAACGGCGGCAACGTCAAGCGCACGGCGGAAGAAACAAAAATCCCCGAGCATACGCTACGCCGCTGGCGCGATGCGCACGACTACTCGCTGATGAAGCACCTGCAACACAAAATGACCGAGCACGCGGTGTCGCTGGCGAACGGTTTGCTGGATAACGAGAACACCGCCCCGCTGAACCAACGCGCGAGCGCGCTTGGCCTGCTGTTCGACCGGCTGCTGAAGCTGGAAGACCGCGAAAGCGCCCTGCGTGAGGGCGAACCGTCCGTCATCGAGGTGATTTTCCGTGACCCAGACGGTAGCCAACACGATACGCCCTTCTGGAAACGTGAGGGGACCGATGTTACAGACGACGAATCGGAAGATTGAGACCATTTCGCCGCACCCCGGCCAACAACGCATCCTTGCGAGCGAGGCGCGTTTTCGGGTGGTGGCGTGTGGTCGCCGCTTCGGCAAAACCGAGGTCGGCAAGCTCGACGTGCTGACGCACGCGCTGAGCGGTCAAATTTGTTGGTGGCTTGCGCCCACGTACAGCATGGCGAGCGAGGTGTGGCGCGGCCTCAAGCTGAGCCTGCGGGCGCTGCCGGGCGTCGACATCCGCGAGAGCGAGCGGCGCATCGCGTTGCCGGGCGGCGGCCTGTTGGCCATCCGCAGCACGCACAACCCGGCGAATTTGCGCGGTGCCGGGCTGGACTTCGCGGTATTGGATGAGGCGGCCTTCATGGAGCCGGACGTGTGGCCGGAGGTCGTGCGCCCCATGCTATTGGAGCGACGCGGAGCGGCCTTGTTCCTCAGCACGCCGTATGGGCGCAATTGGTTCTGGCATTTATTTGCGGACGGACTCGACCCGACCGCACCGGAGTGGGCGGCCTTTCATTTTACGTCGGCGGATAACCCGTTCGTCGACCCCGCCGAGTTGGCCGAAATCCGCCGGACGACGCCCGAGCGCGTGTACCGGGCGGAGTACCTCGCGGAGTTTATCGAAGACGCCGGGGCGGTCTTTCGGGGGGTCGATGATGCGGCGACGGCACCGCTCGACCCGGCACCGGTGCCGGGTCGGCGTTATGTCGCAGGCGTCGATTGGGGCCGCGACCACGACTTTACGGTGATGACCGTGGTCGATGCCGAGGTGGGGCAGGTCGTGGCGATAGACCGCTTCAACGGCGTGGGCTGGGAACTCCAACGCGGGCGGCTGGCCGAACTGTGCGCGCGCTGGGGGCCAGCCGTCGTATGGGCCGAGGCGAACAGCATCGGCAGTGTAAACATCGAGGCGCTGCAAGCCGAAGGCTTACCCGTGCGCCCCTTCACCACGACGGCGCGCAGCAAGCCGCCGCTCATCGAGGGGTTGGCGCTGGCCATCGAGCGCGGCGAAATCGTGTTGATGCCGGACCCGGTGCTGCTGCACGAACTGAAATCGTACACATTAGAGCGCCTGCCGGGTGGCGGGTATCGCTATAGCGCGCCGGTGGGCGGCCACGACGACACCGTGATTAGCCTTGCGTTGGCGTGGCATGGCGCGTCGCAGCCGGGCACGGTGATTTCGTTCATCTAGGGAAGGGCTTGAGTGCCTGGTGCTGAGGAATGAGCGGGCCTATCAGGACTTGGCGTCTCGTCGTGCAGTTGTAGAGACGTAGCCTGCTACGTCCGTGGGCGGCACACCATGGGTGGGCGGTGGGGGTGTGGCGTTTAATTTGGAAACGGCTACAAGCTAACCAGCGAATAGCCCAATCGGCTCCTTACCAACGGAGACCCCGCGTACCGCTCCGCCGCGCTTACGGGCGCACGGCGGCGACCGCCCGGCCCGCAAATGGTCGTCCGCGCCTGCACCATATTTGCCAACCGCGTGTGGGCGGCTTCGCGAGGCGACCGACTGTTGTTCAGTGCTGGGTTTCGTGGGCGTCAGCGGGGCCAAAGAAGTGCGTTTGGTATGTAACGTTGTATTTGGTTGACTGATAAACTCCGTTCCGCGTCAACCAGATGTAGCCGGTTGAGACCGTCACCGCCACATGGGCTACCCAAAAATACTAGGTACCGCGAATCTGGGGACCAGATTACATCTAAATTTGTGTGGACACATGGCGATTCGTATTTGATTATGCCAGACGACAATTCGACGAGGCTCCGTTGACCTGTGTGCACATCATAAAAAGTTCCCATATTGCCATTCGGCGACCAGCTGATGCGCCCAATATCGGTGTGAAGGCGTATGATTTGGCGTGTATCTGACGCCAGAACAATTTGGCGACTGTTGCCCAAGACGTGTAGAAACTCACCCGTTGGTGATACATCCAGGACGTCACCCTCGCTCACAGCCACTTCCTGCAAATTAGCCATATAGCTACCAATGATCGTAATTCGGAAAATGAGGGTACGATTACGATACTGCTCTGGTGTATTTTGGATGACGCGTACGAAGATTGTGTTGGCGCTGACTTCAAGAATAGAAACGTTGTCCGGCGAGTGGTCAAGCGACATAGCCGCGACAGGTACATCAATATGGAAAGGGATTCCACACGGTGTATGGTCAAGTGTTTGTAGGGAGAATCCGTCGCGAGTCCGCGTTGCTGCAATCAAACACGACGAACCATCCCCTGTAGAATACCAGTGCACTGGAAAAGTATCAGCCCACCTAGCTGGGTTTGTTGGTTCAACAGTGTATTCGTGTGTCGATCGAGTTGCTGTATCCGTAATACGCAGATCATCGTATACATGCGTGAAGTATCGCCCGTCGCCAGACCATTGAACAACGTCAAACCACCCACTGTTTTCGATTTCCCATGTGTCGCCAGTTGAAAAATCGCCAACTACAAGTCGCTCTGAAGGAGTGTTGGGGTCGGGTCGCAACAAATACACGACCTTTTGACCATTAGGTGCCCAGGCGATAGGGCTGCCTGTGGGAACAAGCAAGTCTGAGGGTTGGGTTGATCTGTCGATCAGGTCAAGTGTTTGTAGGGTGACGTGGTTTCCATTGAGGCTGTGGGTAGCATAATGAAATGCAAGTTCTTGTGCGTCTAGCGAATTAATCCGCACTAGGCCGACCGCCACAATATTAACCAACAGCAGCGCACTTGTAAGGCGTAGAATCCAGCGCATGGCCTCCTCCGTGAGTGGTTAGGGTGTATTGTAGCGGCGGCATGGAGGAGGCGCGCCTACGGTCGGCCTACGGGTAGGCAACGGTCGTCATGCAGGCGTTTTGGCCCCCACCAATTCCTCGCTGATCTCCCACAGGCGCGTCCAATCGGCCTGGTTTTGCGAGGCGTCGTTGCTGGCTTTTTCGGCGCTGTCGGCGAAGTACTTGCCGGTCACGCCCTTCACTGCTGGCGAGGCCGCAAGGTAGATGTTCGTCTCGGCGCCTTTTTCCGGGGTGCGGCCAAACGGGCGAATGAGCACGCCCAACACGCGGAAGAGCAGGTTGTTCGTGTTTTTGCCGAAGCCGGTGGCCACCAAGCCGGGGTGCACCGCATTCGCGACGATGCCGGTGCCTTGCAGCCTGCGCGCGAGTTCGTAGGTGAAGAGCAGGTTCGCGAGTTTGCTCTGGGCGTAGGTCGCAAACGCCGAGTATCGCTGGGTGAACATCAGGTCGTCCCAC
>CAYSVE010000440.1:0-5398 GCA_964434365.1 uncultured Anaerolineaceae bacterium
GGTGACGAGGGCAAGCACAAATGATTTCTTCACGTCAAAAAATCTCCTCTATGCGTCATTTCGTTGCAAGTGAAAGCAAGTGAAACCGGATGTTGCGATCGTGTGATGATGGTTGGGGGGCCTCCCTATACTCTCGTCGTCGTCATCGAGTATCCGACGCAAGCGTCGGCTAGCTCTACATTGAATATTGTATACAATCGGCGCAGATGCGATTTAGCCGCGGTTCGCCAAAAAGCGAATCGCCTCGCGGCACTCACCAGCGACCCGGTCGTTGATGCGCTGGTTGGCAGCGCGCAACTCATCCATATCGCGCTGCCGGTACGCAAAGACGATGGATGAGTGATCGGACACAGCAAGATACTCGTTGTAATCGGGCATGGCTTCGGCGCGCATGTATAACAAGGCTGCGATTTGCGCGACAATCTCCGACCAGAAGCGCTCGACGAGTGGGTTATCTGCCTTCACGATCAAGTACCGATGAAAGTCCATATCCACCGAGCGCACCAGGCGCAGATTTCCCTCCTGAATATGCACTTTTTGTCGTTCGATGAGGCTATCGAGGTGGCTGTGGTCGTCGTCCGTCAACAGGTGGATGCACGCCTCACCTGCCGCGTTTTCCAGCGTGTTGCGCATGGAGAAAAGCGCGGTCACATCGCTTTCGGTGAAGGCACGTACGTAGCTGCCCCGGTTGGGTTCGGCGACAACCAACCCTTCGCGTTCGAGCAAAATCAGCGCTTCGCGGACGGGCGTGCGGCTCACACCGAGTTGTTCGGTCAGGCTCGCCTCGACGATGTGATCACCGGGTTTTAAGCGCCCCTCGATGATGGCGGTACGAATTTGCTGCACCACCTGTTCTCGAAGACTTTTGGGGCGTATCTGGCTAAAGTTATCCATCAAGCATCTATTTCGGAGATTAAAATAGTCTAAGTTGATGCGCCCATACTGTATACAATCTACAGGGGTGTGTCAAGCGAGCTAGCGAAATTTACAGGGAGTACGGGGGATTCTCTGTGTAAAACCACCACAAAATTGAGCAATAACAGGCAACTTGTGTTATGTTTTGGGAAACTGCATACAATATGCATTCAACTAGATTTAGACTTATGGAAACCTCGTATGTTAAGCAAAGCAATTTATAACGATGGGAAGGGTGTTCCCCTACCATGAGTGCAGACCGCTTCCGTGCAACGTACCTTATCGAAACATCGCATCCGCCGGCCCAGGCCGCCGAGGTTATGGCAGGCGAACAATCGTCTGGCACGTTTGTGCGTGTTCACGGAGAAACCGACGCGCTGCGCGAGGCGCATCTGGCAAGCGTCGAGTCGGTCGAGGTGCTCGACACGGTTGATGCGCCGTCGCTGCCGGGGTCGAGGCCACCGAAGGGGATGACCGCCCCCCAGTACCACCGTGCAAAGGTCGTGTTGTCGTTCCCGTTCGTCAACGTGGGCACGAACCTGCCCGTGCTGATGACCACCGTCTCGGGTAATTTATTCGAACTCAGCCCGTTCAGCGGCCTCAAGCTGCTCGACTTCGAGGTGCCCGCCGCCTATAAAGACGCCTACCTGGGGCCGCAGTTCGGCGTAGAGGGTACCCGAAAACTGTGCGGCGTGCATGATGGGCCGATGATCGGCACGATCGTCAAGCCGAGTGTGGGCCTTACACCCCAGCAGACGGGTCAGTTAGCCGCACAACTTGCCGAGGCCGGGCTGGACTTCATCAAGGACGACGAGCTGATGGCAGACTCGCCCCACTCGCCGCTACAAGAGCGGGTGAAGCACGTCATGGCTGCCGTCAACGCCCATGCCGAGCGCACCGGCAAAAAGGTGATGGCGGCGTTCAACATCAGTGGCGACCTGGATCATATGCTGCGCGCCCACGACTATATCGATAAGCAGGGCGGCACGTGCGTCATGGTTAACATGATACAGGTGGGGTTGCCTGCCGTCGTGGAACTGCGCAAGCACGCCGAACTGCCCATCCACGGGCACCGTAACGGCTGGGGGATGTTCAATCGCCACCCGTTGCTGGGCATGGAATACCCCGCCTTTCAGAAGTTTTTTCGCGTCGCGGGGGTCGATCATTTGCATGTGAACGGCCTGCGCAATAAGTTCTGCGAGACGGATGTATCGGTTATCGACGGGGCGCGGGCGTGCCTTACCCCGCTGTGGGAAGACACCCCACACACGGCGCTGCCCGTGTTTTCATCGGGGCAGTGGGCCGGGCAGGCCGCCGATACCTACGCTGCCCTGCAAACGACCGACCTGATGTACCTGGCGGGTGGGGGCATCATGGCACACCCCGATGGCCCGGCGGCAGGTGTACGCGGGTTACGCCAGGCCTGGGACGCCGCCCTCGCGGATGTGCCGATGGAACAGTACGCGCAAACGCACCCAGAACTCAAGCGTTCGCTGGAGAAATACGGTGTTCTATGACGAGCAACCTCATTCTCACCTACTACGGTGACGATTTCACTGGCTCTACCGATGTGATGGAACAACTCGAACTGGGCGGCATCCGCACGATGTTATTTTTGGATGTACCCACGCCGCAGCAGCTTGCCGCCTTCCCACATTTGGAGGCGGTAGGCATCGCGGGGGTTAGCCGATCGATGACGCCTGCCCAGATGGACGACGAACTCCCGCCGAAGTTCCGCGCGTTGGCGGCTTTGGGGGCACCGTTTTTTCACTACAAGGTGTGCTCTACCTTCGACTCAGCGCCGACCGTGGGCAGCATCGGCCATGCGACCGACCTCGGCTGGGACATCTTCCAGCCAGCGTTTGTACCGTTGATTATCGGCGCGCCGTTCTTGCGGCGGTATGTTGCCTTTGGGAACCTGTTCGCCCGGGTGGGCGATGTCACATATCGGCTAGACCGCCACCCCACGATGCGCAATCATCCCATTACGCCGATGCACGAAGCAGACTTGCGCATGCACCTGTCGCAGCAAACCGAGCGGCAGATCGGCCTTGTCGATCACTGGCACATGACCTCGAAGGAGGCACCGGAACTCGACGCATATTTGGAATCTCTGCTGAGCCAGGGCGATGAAATCGTGGTCTTCGATACGCTCGACGACACGCATCTGGCACTCATCGGGCGAATGCTGTGGGCACGTCGCCAGGAGAAGCCGATTTTTCTGGTCGGGTCATCGGGCATCGAAAAGGCGCTTGCGCTGCACCTCGGCCAGGCGGGTGATGGCGCGCGGTCGAATAATTTGGCGTCACCGGGTCCTGCGTCGCAGATGATTGTGATGAGCGGTAGTGCCGCGCCAGAGACTCGCGGGCAGATCCAATATGCACTAGCGCGTGGGTTTGTGGGCCTACCACTCGATGTTGCTGCACTCATCGACCCGGCTACCGAAGTCACCGCCCGCGATGTGGCCATCGCCGAGGCAATGGCCGCCCTCGGCGATGGCAAGAGCGTGCTGCTGTACTCTGCCCTTGGGCCAGATGATCCGATCATCGGCAAGGCCCGCGACCACGCGGCGGCGATCGGCCTAAAACCGCACGAAGTCGGTCAACGATTGGGGCTACAACAGGGGCGCATCGTCAAGGTCCTGCTGCAACGATCGGATGTACGGCGGGTGTGCATTGCCGGTGGCGATACGTCGGGCCACACCTCGCGGCAGCTTGGCATCTACGGGTTGCAGGCCATTCAGGCGATTTCGCCGGGCGCGCCCCTGTGCCGGGCGTACGCCGAAGACCCGGCATTCGACGGGCTGGAAATTTCGTTGAAGGGCGGGCAAAACGGTGGTGAGGACTACTTCCTGGCGATTTTGCATGGCTAGGCAAGGCGCGTTACTGCTGGGTAGTGGGTGCAGCGGTGATAGGTAGAAAGCCCTAGAGCCAAGGCGCTATCTTCTTATCACGTTTCACGTTTCGTGTTGGCTACACCCACCGACTTTGGCGCTGGTGTCAATCCAGTTTCAGGTCAAAACGAGCTTCAGGGCGGGACGTGCCAGGTGTACTGCGGCTTGTGCGCGGTCCCGCCCTATATCGCGCTTATCCTATAAGGTGAATGGCACCGTACCGGTTTCATCCAGCGGGTACTGCCACTTGTCTATATATGCCGAACCGTGCTCGAAGTCGTCGTTTACGGCCTTAAGCAAATCATCCAGTCTGGCATCCAACTGCTGGCGTATGTCTGTATAGTCCGGGTCGTCAACGACATTGGTCAACTGGAATGGGTCTTTCTCGTTGTCGTACAGCAGCCAGGGGCCATCGAGTGTGCGCACATATGTGTACCGATGCGTCCGCACGCCCCGGTACTCGCGCCCACCCCGGGCGACTGTGAACTCGCCGAATGGATGAAAGCACGCCAGGAGTGCAGCGCCGTCAGCCGGATCGTCACCGCCATCTAGAACACCCGAAAAGTCCCGTCCTTCGACCGTATCGGGGATTGGCAGGTCGCAAAGGCTCAGCAGCGTCGGCATGATGTCGTACGCATTCAGGAACGCGTCGACCTGCTGCCCGGCCTTACCCGGATGCCGCAGCAAGAATGGCACCCGTATCGATTCTTCCCAGGGACGTTGCTTGCGCACATTGCCCTGCGAGCCGAGCATATCGCCGTGGTCCGATGCAAAAACGACAATGGTGTTATCCAGTTGGCCAGTCTTCCGCAGTGTCTCGAGGATGTCACCGACGCTTTTGTCTATCGCAGAACCGTGAGCGTAGTAGCCTGCAATCCACTCGCGCGCTTGTTCTGCCATGTCGTCTGGCACGTTGGGGCGCAGCACGATTTGATCGGCGTCGTACAGCGCCTTAAAGGACGCGGGGGCTGTTTCGTAGGGGTCGTGTGGCGGCCCCCAGGACAAAACGAGCAAATAGGGGTTTTCCTGAGCGTGGCCCTCGATAAAAGCTTGGGCATCTGCCGCCTGGGCGAACACGTCGTAGCCATCCCAGTGCAGCTTTTCGTCGGAATCCCCGGCATAGTAGGGCGAGTTGTTGTAGTCGTGCGTGCACTCCAGGGCCTTGAAGTAGTCGAACCCCAGGCGACGCTCCGGCGGAATGTAATTGGAGCGCCCATTGCCATCGACGTGCCATTTGCCGATGAAGGCCGTATCGTAGCCGCCGTTCTTGAAGGCAGTCCCTAACCCGACGAAGTCGCTTTGAAACGTCACATCGTTGACGATGATGCCGTGCGTCGTGGGGTATTGCCCCGTGAGAAAACTGCCACGCCAGGGGCAGCACACCGGCCACCCCGAAATCGCGTGCGTGAAGTTCGTGCTTTCTTCGGCAAGCTGGTCGATATTGGGCGTTTTGACCTGCTCGTTGCCCGCGTACCCCAGCGCCTGAAGGCGCCACTGGTCGGCAAGCATAAACACATTATTAGGTTTCATACTTGCTTTTGTCCTTCATGGGTGCCGGGGTGGGCTGAGGCGCCTACACCAGATCAACAT
>CAYSVE010000441.1:0-5391 GCA_964434365.1 uncultured Anaerolineaceae bacterium
GCGAATCTCCTCGTCGCGTTGGTTGCGCGTCACATTGAGGATGTACACTGCCTAGATGCGCCCCGGATAACGCCGAATTGTTTCCAAGTAGATGCGCGGGTCCTTTTGGCCGCTATCGCCGATAAGAATAAACGGCAAATGCGTGTATGTCTCCAACAAACGGCGGATGTGTCCCATCTTGTGCTCGTGATGACCGGGTGCGGTATTGCCTTTAGTGTGCAGGCCCAGGTCTCGAAGGAAGATCGGCCCGCGGGGGATATGCCGAATGCGGTAAATGTCGAGGATCGCATCGTACAGGTTCCACGGGCTACTGCTAACGTAAAATATCGGGTTTGTGGTTTGGGTGGTGCCAGCCTGCAACGCACGATAAAAGGCGGCCACCCCTTCGAAGGGGAGCCGAGAGTAGGCATTCCGCAAAAATGTATTGTGGATCATCTTCAAGCGATTGAGGACATCGGTCCGCATCACCGTATCGTCCAAATCGCTAACCACAGCGAATTGTGCATCTGGCGGCGGTATGATCACATAGCCGACTGCGCTTGCGGTTTTGTCGCTATCGATGGGTGTATCCAGCAAGTCTACGGTGACCTTGCACCATGCCGTATCGTCGACCACAGGCAGGCGCGGATGCAACTCTGCCTTGAAGTACCCCTCCTCATCGGTGACGCAATCCTGCGTGCTATCGAACAGGGTGACACGTACCCGCGCGCCCGGTATTTCATCGCTTTCGAAACGACGCCAGGTGTTCACCAGGTTTGTCCACAGCGAGTCGGATTCGGTAGGGGGGACGATGTGGTTATCGAATAACACCCGGCCCTGTACGTAGGCGGTTTCACCATCGCCGAAACCAAGATACGGTACGATCAAAATATCATCTGCGGCATGGCGCTTCAGCTTTTGCGCGTCGAACACCTCCTCGATGCTCGCCAGCGCCCGTCCCAGCAGGCTGCGCATTGCACTCCTCCATCAGTTGGACTCCGGCACCATTATACGGTGCGTTTAGCCCACACGAACAATGCATTCCCTCGTTGGCTGTTTTTGCCGGCACTCAAAAGGCCCACCGTATCTAGCAGATAGTTGTTCGCTTGCCGGAGGACCCGCCCAGTTAGCGACAGCGGCGGGTCACGCGTGGGCGAGGGCGTGGCGGAATCGGTCTCGGTAGGGGTTGGAGCGGTCTCCGCTTGCATCTGCGGCGAAAGCAGAGAACGCACATCACGAACCGGATTTGGCAGCGCGGCATCAGGGTTCCAACTGGTCATTACGACCACATCCAGGCCGAGTTCGGTCAGGATTCGCCGAAGCCACGAGGGGTTGAAGTAGTACAAGTGCTCGATGATAAACCCACGCCACGATTGCCCGGTCATCCGTGCGACATGATACTCGGCAGATGCGAGGTTCGGCACATTGAACACCAGCAACCCGCCAGGGTTAAGCAACGCCGCACTCGCCGCGAGGAAATCCACCGGCGCGCGCAAATGCTCGACGACGCTCATCATCGTGACGACGTCAAACATGCCCGCGTTCATCTCGCGAAAGTCGCCGTGAAACACCGTCATCCCCAGGGTTTCGGTGGCTTGCTGCGCCGCAACCGCACTGAGTTCCGTCCCGGCGACATCCCAGCCACGCGCCTGCGCCCCCAGCAACAATTGCCCTGCACCACACCCGATATCGAGGATGCGCGGCGAGTTTGCGGAAAGATGTTGCGCTGCCGTATCCAGCACGTATCGGGTACGGGCCTGTTGCTCGCTGTGGAAGGCCTCGTTCGCGCCCGTCGCGGCATACACCGTGTCATAGAAGGTCTCGACGGCGGCCTCGGTGAGCCGGGGGTTCATGTAGGCGAGGCCGCACACGTTGCACCGCACAAACTCAATTTCGTAACCGTCGAGTTGCAGCGCCGCCGCACCAAGCCGGTGCATTGGCAGGCGCAAGCGCGACAGCACATCGAGGTGGGTCGTGTCGTCTGCGCCGCAGTAGTCACACACCACCCGTTCGAGGTGCCGCGTGAGTACGTGCGGCGCACGCACGCTGTGGCTGCTAGCCCCCAAGCGGCACCCCCTCGCCAGGGCGCGTCAGCGGCTCGTAGGGGTCAATCCACCACTCTGGCCACTCGCTGCGGAAGTCCAAGCCGAGGTACTCCTCGATGATGCGGCGGGCAATCGGCGCGGCGACTTCGCTGCCCTCACGGCTGTTCTGCGACATGACGACTACCACAATTTCGGGGTCCACACGGGGATGATAGGCCACAAACCACGAGTTCGGCGCGACTGGCCCGGCCTCGGCGGTACCGGTTTTGCCACACACTTCGTATGGGGCCGCGCCGAATACACTGTAGGCCGTGCCGTATTCCTCAAGTTTGGTAACATCGCACATGCCCTCGCGCACGATCTGTAGCACCTCCGACGAGACATCCAGCGTGCGGACGACCGTCGGTTCCGCCATAAATTCCAGCGGTTCACCACCCACACCGCCGACTTGCTGCACCATGTACGGGTCTAGCACATCGCCGCCATTCGCAACCGCCGCGACCATCACCGCGGTTTGGACCACGGTCACCTGGGTATCGCCCTGGCCGATGGCGCTGTTGATCGCCGCCTCGACGGAACCCGGCACGGGCAATTGTGGCTCGGCCTCGGGCAGAATACCGCTGAGACTCGTCCGGCCCTGGTAGCCCATCATCCGCGCGTAGCTGAGGAGTGTTTCTGCACCCAAATCGCGATACATGCGGGCGCTGTACTCGTAGTAGAACGGGTCGCACGAGGTCGTTAGCGCCAGCGCAATGTCGATTTCGCCTGTGGGTGGTAAACCATCAGCCTGCCGCCAATCGAAGCGCGGCGAAGTCGTATCGCCATAGGTTTGGCTACCGTCCCATTCCAGGCCACAGTAGAAGCTCTGGTTCGGGCCGATGAGGCCCTCGTTGGCGATGGCCGTCGTCGTCACGATTTTGAACACCGACCCAGACGAAAACCGCTCGCGGGTGACGCGATTCGTCAGCGGGGCGGTTGGGTCGTTGACAATTTCGCCAAGGAGCGCCCCTCGATTTTCCGCGAAGGTATTGGTGCTATCGAACAACCCTGGTTGGAACGTGGGGAAACTCGCCAGCGCAAGCACCGCACCCGTATTCGCATCCATCACGATGGCCCCGCCGCCTGGCGAAATCCCTGGTGCGGCCCAATTGATCTCGGCGTAGTTGTAGGCCTCGGCCAGTGCCCGGGCAGCGGCCCACTGCAAATCGCGATCGATCGTCAGCGTAACCGACTGCGGTGAAATACCGTCGGCCCCGGCAAGCGAACGTAGCACCGACCCGCCCGGCTCGATAATGCGCAGCTCGCGGGCCGGGCGCCCGGCAAGGGTGCTGTCGTAGGCTTCTTCGACACCGGTTTGGCCCACGAGTGCGTCCTGGGCATACCCACGGCTGAGGAACACATCCAGTCGATCTTCGGGGATGGGCGCGACGTAGCCCGTCGCATGAACCGATGCCCCCTGCCCATAGTATCGACGCGCCGTGCGCGTGTAGATGCGCTGGTTGTCACGCGTCATCCCGCAGATGTCGCGGAGTTCGGCCCGGTAACGCACCTCGAGTTCTTCGTCGATTTCACCGGCGTAGAACAGCGTATCGAAATTGTTTCGGTTGAACGTCTCCGCGAGGTCACGGCGACGCATGAGCAGCAAATCCGCCAAGAAGATGATGCAGTCGTTCACGTCGCCAGGGATGTTGTCCTTGGTGACGAACAGCGGCGACACCGTGCCGTTTTGCTCCACGAGGAGGTTACCATTGCGGTCGTAAATGTTGGCACGCTGCTGTGGCACCTCATCGACGGTCATACTCGCGCTGGCGGTTAGCCCCTCGAAGATGTCCATCGTGGACCACGCCACCCGCCAGCCTTCGTTGCCGTCGACGAGACGAATGGTCCGTCCTGGGTCATCGATTTGGCCGAACGACGCCGACTGAATCGTCAGATCGTAATTTATTGCGACAGAGCTTCCCTGCATGCGCTGCCCGCCGATGTTGTAGGAGAGCCCTTCGAGGCCGATGAGGTTATTCGCACTGCTCACGATCTGCTCGAACTGTTCGCGGCGATACAGTTGGCGGCTTTGTGGGCTGATGAGACCGTACATCGCGTCCAGGTCACGCTCACTCCACGCATCGAGGAACGACGCAACGACTTGCTCTGGGCGTTGTTGTGGTGCCACCCCGGCGAGGGGCGCGGCACCGTCGCCGCTCATCAGCGGCGCGCAGGCCCCCAGCAACAGGGCCACGACGAGTAGCGCGAAAACGGAAAAAGGCCTTGTCATAGCACGATGCTCACAAACTAGCTTTGGGCGACATCATAGGTGACGGTGGGGCAGCGTGTCCAGTGCGCAGGGCAGCCGTAGCCTACGCGCCCGATGAACCTGCATCGCGCCGTGCTATGCTGGGGCCATACCGTACAGAGGAGTATCTTATGCATCGTATTCCCACGATTTTCATCTTGCTGGTGCTCACCCTTGGCGCAACGACCCTCGTCAGCGCCGACGATGTCCCGAATTTCGCGAGCATCTGCGGGGGCATCACAGCCGAGAACCCCACCCCGTCGCAAGCCTGCCTGGCCCTAATGACCGAATATCGTCATCCGCCGTATCCGCTCGTGGCCCGCGACGACCAAACGATGAACACCTACAACTACTACCAGGTCACTGCCGAAAACCCAGCGCTGTACGGGTCGCCAGGTGGCGCAGTCGTCGGCAACATGGGGGCCGGGTTCAACTATGTGCGCGCCGTCGATACTAGCGTGCCCGGTTGGGTGCAGGCAGAGAGCGGCAACTGGATGCGTCTGGAAGATTTGCGTCAGGCCCCGGCGAGTGAGCTGCGCGGCATTCGCCTGCGCGATGGCGTACTTCACAACGATGTCGCCTGGATACTTGGCACGCTCCAGCTTAGCCCGTACCCCGGCGGACCTCATACCGGGCGGATGGTCTACCGTAACAACACGGTGAGCATTTTCGCCACCGTCGAGGTCGACGGCTGGAACTGGTATATGGTCGGCCCCAACGAGTGGATCGAACAGCGGCACGTCGCGAAAACCACCCTCGTCGACCGGCCAGCCGAGGTGAGCGGGCGTTGGGTCGCCGTGGACCTGTACGAGCAGACGCTTGTCGCCTATGAAGACGACAACCCGGTTTTCGCCACGATGATCGCCAGCGGCCTACCGGGCTGGGATACCAATCAGGGTGTGTTCACTGTGTGGTTGCGCTACGCCAGTGCCAGTATGAGCGGTGCCTTCGGTGCGCCCGATGCCTACGCCCTCGATAGTGTGCCGTGGACGATGTACTTCGACAACGACATCGCGCTGCACGGTGCCTACTGGCACGATGGCTTCGGGCTGCGCCGTAGCCACGGCTGTGTAAACATGT
>CAYSVE010000442.1:0-5387 GCA_964434365.1 uncultured Anaerolineaceae bacterium
GCACCGCACTCGCACACTACCCAGTGACCGTCGAGGTCGTCGCTGCTTTTGCAGAATATGGACGTGGACCGCTGCGTTACGCGCCACAGATTTAACCACATTGGGTCAACTGGGCACGGTGGAGCTACGCCGCAAGTTATCGTCTGTTGGATTCGCCGCGAATGGCCGCCCTCAGCGCCCATTGGACAACGCCTATCCTCGATATGCGCCGCCTATTCGACGAACACCCCGCCGATGCCGTTGTGTGTGTGCATTCGCTGTTGGCACATCCGGCGGCCTTTGCGCTACGGGGGCGCGCACCACTAATATGTGTCGTCACCGACATCGCCGAGCCACCTGCGGCGTGGGTCGCGCCGGGGAGCACCGCATTGGTAATGTCACCCACTGCGGAAGCCCGCGCGCGGTCGATCCTCCCAGATGAGCGGGTCCATTTCATCGGCCCGGTGGTGAACCCACATTTCGTTGCGCGGCCTTATTTACTCACAGACCCTGTGAACGTACTCCTCGTGGGTGGCAGCGAGGGCATGGGGAAAATCGAAGCGGTGGCATACACCCTCGACCGGGCGAATCTACCACTCCATTTGACGGTCGTCGCGGGACACAACGAGCGTTTGCGCACGCGGTTGGCTGCACACACGTGGCGCAAGCCGACGGAGATTCTCGGCTATGTGAATGACATGCCGCAACGCATGGCCGCTGCCCACGTACTCGTGAGTAAGGCCGGGCCAGGCACCATCGCCGAGGCGTGTGCGGTGGGCCTGCCGATGATTTTGTTCGATGCCATCCCCGCACAGGAAACGGGCAATGTCGCCTATGTCATCAAACACGGGGCAGGCGCGTGGGGGCCGTCGCCAAACGCGGTAGTGAACTGCCTCGATGAGTGGTTACGACGTGGCGCGTTACCTCAAATTGCAGCGGCAGCATCCGCGTTAGCGACATCAAACGCCGTCCATGAGGCGGCTACATTCATTTATTCCCAAACTGAGACTCGGCAGGATATGTTATCTTTAAGGGCAACGTAGTGTCGAACATACCATTGCCACACGTAAGAACGTGATTCAGATGGAGGTTATTCCCTCCGCTGGGAGCAAGAAAACCGCATGAAACGTGTTTTGATCTTGATGTCAGACACAGGCGGCGGGCATCGCGCGGTGTCCAACGCCATCCGCGACGCGCTTGTACGTAAACACGGCGACGATGTACAAATTCAAATCGTCGACTTTTTTAAGGACTACACCCCGGCCCCGTTTAAGTATGCGCCGGAGATTTACCCGATTTGGATCAACCACAGTAAAGCCAGTTGGGGCATGGGTTATAGCCTCACTAACGGAAAAGTACGTGCACAGGCGGTGCAGCGTGGCGCATACATCACCCTGCAACGCCGCATCACGCAGATGCTTCGCGAGCACCCTGCCGATGTCATCGTGTGCGCGCACGCGCTTATCGTGGGGGCCGCCCTCAGTGCCTTGAACACCCGCTCGCATCGCCCACCGTTCGTCGTAGTGGTGACGGACCTCGTGAGTACGCATCACTTCTGGTACGACCGCCGTGCCGACCGGATTCTGGTGCCCACGAAACCCGCATTGGATCGTGGACTCGATGCGGGCATACCGGCCACGAAAATGCGCATCACCGGGTTGCCGGTGCAACCGAGCTTTGCCGAGCGCCTGCAAGATAAGGCCGAAGCACGTCGCGAACTCGGCTGGGACCCCGACCTACCGACCGTGCTCATCGTTGGCGGTGGCGATGGCATGGGCATCCTGTACAAAGTCACGCGTGCGATCAACAAGCGTGGGCTAAACATGCAATTTGTCATCGTAACCGGGCGTAACAAGCAACTCAAAGCCAAGTTGGAAAGCCAGTCGTGGAACCAGCCCACCCGCATTTACCCATTCGTGCGCAACATGCCCCAGTTGATGGCCGCCGCGGACATCATCGCGACAAAGGCCGGTGCAGCCAGCGTTTGCGAGGCGACCATCGCCGGGCTACCGATGATTATCTATGAGGCGATACCGGGCCAGGAAACTGGCAACGTGGAGTACATCGTGGAAAACGACGCGGGAATCTTCGCGCCCAGCCCTTCGGAAGTGGCCGATACCCTGACGAAGTGGCTTGCAGAGGGGAAGGAACGCCTTGCAGAACGTGCTGCGCGTTCGCTCGCGCTGGGTCGGCCAGAGGCAGTTTTCGAAATTGCCGATGAGGTGTGGGGCTACGCCCAGCAACCGCGCATCGCCACCCATCGACGCGGGTTACGCGGCACATTGGAAGAAATCGCGTCCAATCTCACACCCTGATTTTGGTACCCTAAGCAAACACTTATGCCCCCGTACGCCGGGGGCTGTGTATTATGAAGGGCAATACATCGCCTCGGGCACAACGATGCCCGCCTTTTTGTGATACCTACCGGAGACCTACGATGCTTAAACGACTGCTCATCGCCCTTATTGCCGCGCTGGCGGTATTTGGGGGCGTGGCCGCACAAGACGACGCCCCACCGCCCGCCGACATCATCAACGATGAAGGTGGCCCGGTTCGCGTGGTCGGCGAACTGAACTACACCAACCTGTTTTTCCTCACGGGTACCGCGCAACCCATCGTCATCCTCGAAGACCAGGCTGGCTTCGTCATGCGCGATCTTGAATTCGTCATCCCGCCAGAGAGCCAGGTGCTCGGCAACTTCACCACCGACTTCTTCGGTGAACCGCCCATCGGCTACAGCATCTCGCTGCCGATTGAACCGGCGGGCACGCTGATGGACGTGGATAACGACGATGACGAAGATACCGGCGTGATGATCTATACCCCAGCGTACTGGACGAACATCTTCGGTAGCCCCTTCCTCGACTTGCGCGACGGTGGGCGCGGTTGGTCTGGCTCGTTTGCCTCGACCATCGTGGACCCGGCCACCGCTGAGGTCGAAGGTGGGGATTACATCATCTACGCGCCAGAAGAAGGTCAGGGCTTCCCCAGCGGTTTCGGCGAAGACGGCATGCTATTCACCGAGGATGACCCCATCGTCACCGTGCCGACCGGCTACACCATCGTCAATATGGATACCGACGTATTTACCTTCGACCGCTCGCGCGTCGCCGAACTCGACCTCATCGAGAGCGAAGGCAGCGAGCTAGACGACTTCAGCGACCTGAGCTACACCGAGGCATTCGACGAGATGGTCGCACTGCTGCGCCTGGAATACGCTTACACCGAACTGCGCGGCATGGACTGGGACCTACTCGTTGAGGCGTTCCGCCCGCGCTTCGAAGAGGCCGAAGCCAACGATGACTTCGACGCTTACGTGCTTGCGCTGCGCGACTTCTCGTGGCAAATCCCCGACGGGCACATCAACGCACAAGGCACCGACTTCACGACCGAACAGTTCCTCGAAGCAACAGACGGTGGCCTCGGGTTGGCCCTGGCCGAACTCGATGATGGCCGCATCATCGTGAGCTTCCTCACACCCGAAGGCCCGGCAGAACTCGCGCGTATCGAACTGGGCGATGAAATCCTTGCCATCAACGGTGTTGAAATAAACGAGTATGTCACCAGCACGGTACCATTCAGCTTGCCATTGGGCACCGAAACAAACCTGCGCTTGCAGCAGCTTCGCTATGCCACACGCTTCCCCCTCGGCGACACGGTGGAAATCACCTATAGCAATCCCGAACTCGGCCAGCCACAAACCGTCGAACTGGCCACAATCGACGAGCGCGATAGTTTCGCCTTTACCTCCTTCGCGCGCGGCTTCGACCAGGTCGCGCCGCCGGTCACATTCGAAATTCTGCCCACTGGCTACGCCCATGTGAAGATCAACACCTTCTTCGGCAACGAGGTGCTCACCATTCAACAGTGGGAGTACATGATCGAGACGGTGAAGCTGTTCGAACTACCGGGCATCATCCTCGACTTGCGCCAGAATGGCGGCGGCAGCGGCTTCCTGGCAGATCAGATGGCCGCTTACTTCTTCGATGAAACCGTCAACACTGGCACTGGTAGCGCCTACGACCCGGACATCGGGGATTTCTTCCAGTTGGAGGGGGCCAACAGCCTCATGTACCCGCCGTCGGAGCGGTTCCGTTACGATGGGCCGGTGGCCGTGCTGGTGGGGCCGTTCTGCTCTAGCGCGTGCGAGTTTTTTAGCTGGAACATGACACTGGAAGACCGTGCAACAATCATCGGCCAGTACCCTAGCGCCGGTTTGGGCGGCGGCATCACCGACTTTGTGATGCCCGAGGGCCTGCGCTTCCGCTATACGCGCACCCGCCAACTCGACCCCGATGGCAACATCCACATCGAGGGCATCGGTGCACTGCCGACTTTGCGCGTCCCCGTGACGGAGGAGACCGTCTTCAGCCAAGGGGACCCGGTGCTCGAAGCGGCGGTGGACTTCCTTAACGGCGACATCGAGGAGAACAACCCGGACTGGAGCGACAACCTGCTGCTTGCCAGCGAGTTGCCGAACTACATCGGTGACCCTGCCGAAGCGCCACAGGTCGACGAGGCCGAAATCATCGAAGAAGCGATGGACGCCACCGAAGCCGACATAACCGACGAGGCAGTGGCCGAGGATGACACCGAAGCAATGGCTGACATGACGGAAATGATGGGCATTCAACCCGGTGAAAGCATCGCAGGCGAACTCGACCCCGAGGAAACTGTAACTTTCAAACTCACGGGCGAGGCTGGCGTGGTGGACATCACCCTCGAAGCAGACTTCCCGACGCTACTGCGCCTATACGATGAGAGCGGCGATGTACTGCTGTTCGAAACCGAAACCGGCGAGGTCCTCGGTATTCCGCTGGGTGCCGACACCGTGCTGATGCTCGAAGTCGTCAACGACAGCGATGACGAAGACGGCGATTACACGTTGACGGTCAGCGAAGGCGAATAATCGCAAATTGTGGGGTGGGCGCTCAGGTGTTGAGCGCCCGCCAACGCGACTATTGTGCGTCGATGCGTGCCCAAATCGGCTCGATGTCGGCCAAACGGTATCGTCGCCACAGCGATCACAATCCGCGCCTGCTGTTATGACGTCGTCGTCGACTTCGCGTTAGTCTGCTGCCGACTGTATCGCACGGACAGCCGCAGCCGCTGGACTCCAGGCAAACCACGTCGGGAAGCCTCCCACAAACCGCGGCATCCCATCCACACAGATGTCCACCGCATCGCTGTCGATGGCCGCAGCGTAGTCGATTTTGCCCAGCCACAGTTTGAAGAACGTCGCTAAATCGGCAACGATGACCAGATTCACCTCATGACCGGGGTGCGTCTGGCAGATGTCTACCTCAAAATCGGTGAGCACCAACCAGTAGGTGTCTTTCACAGCGCAGTGGAATTCGAACTGAATCACGACGCGGCTGCCCAGTGGAGTATTCCGAGCAATCGTCCGA
>CAYSVE010000443.1:0-5342 GCA_964434365.1 uncultured Anaerolineaceae bacterium
AGCCCTGGATACGAGAATACAGTCTCGATCACCACAGTACCGCCAAATGCAAAGCCGAAACGCTGAGCCAGCACCGTAACCACCGGGCATAGCGCGTTGGGCACCATATGGTTAAGCAGCACACCACGCTCTGCTGCCCCTTTGGCACGGGCCGTGCGGATGAAATCCTCTCCCAGCAGCCCAATTATGGTGTAGCGCATTGTGAGGTAAATGCGAGGGATACTCAGAATCGATAGCGTCGCCACTGGCATGATGGCGTGCTCGATGATGTCTATGATGCGGCCTGCTCCGGTCAGCCCAGAGGCTGGGGTCACCGCCCCCTGAGATGGCAGCCAGCGTAGTTGCACCGCAAAAATTGCGATAAATAACATGCCAATCCAGAAGGACGGCAGCGAGTCTGTGGCAATCATCCCGTTCAGCAAAGCCAGGTCGAGCTTGCTGCCCCGGCACCATGCAGAGACCGCGCCCAGCAGGATACCGAATATGGCAGAAAGCACCAGCGAACTAAAAGCCAGCAGCAGCGTCCACGGCAGCCGCTCCATAATAATCTCACTGATGGGGCGGTTCTGACGATAGGAATAGCCGAAATCGCCCACGGCGATGTCGGTGAGATAATCGCCATACTGGACGATCAGCGGGCGATCGAGTCCTGCCGCTTCGATAATCTCGTCGCGTTCTTCCTGCGTCAACAACCCAACATCAACCCCAGCCAGCACCACCAGTGGATTACCCGGCATCAGGCGGGGCAGTAGGAAATTGATGGTCACGGCGATGAGGATGACAACGATGTACTGTAACAAGGTATTGTGTTGCGGGGGGGCTGTCATAGGGAACAAACACCTGGGTTATGTTGAGCAAGGGTGGGGGGCGTGGCGATCGGCCATGCCCCTGCGCGTCGTACAGGTACTACGGACGCGCGTCTGCTGCAAGGAAGGACAGCTTATGGAACACACCCTGCCCACTCATAAACAGCCAGTTATCATACACACCAGGGCGGTAGGCGTACACGGCATCTGGGTACAGCAACATGATGAACGGGAGTTCTTCTGCAACGATTGCCTGAATCTCCGCCATCAGTTCGACCTGACGATCAAAATCGAGGGTGGTGATGAGTTCTTCGGTCAGTTCATCAACGCGGTCATTGCCATAGCCGGTCAGGTTCAAAGAGCCAATCGATGTGTCGGAGTGGACGAGCGAGCTGATGCGCACCGGGTCTGCCTGGATGGGTGCAGACCAGCCCCACATCGACATATCGTAGTTGCGCCCCTGGGTAACATCGAAACCGGGCCACACGGCGTCTTCCCATGTCGTTTGTTCCACTACGGCCACTTGTGCGTCGATGCCGATTTCCAGCAGCATCTCGCGTACCAGTTCTGCAATACGTATGCGCAACGCATTATTGCTCGGGGTAAGGAACTCGAACGACAGGGGGTTGCCATCCAGTTCGCGGATGCCGTCGCCATCGGAATCGACAATACCGGCTTCTTCCAGCATAGCGGCTGCTGCCTCTAAATCGTGTGCAGCCGTTATCTCGTCGTTGTAGTAAACCGAAATAGGGTGTGTCCAGCCGGGGCTGCCCACGGTGCCGGTGCCCAGGTAAACCGTCTCAATTATGTCCTCACGGTCGATCGCCATTGACATAGCCTGGCGAACGACAAGCTGATCAAATGGCGCACGATCAATGTCGTAGTTAATCATCTGCGTGGTGAACAGCGGCCCCTGAATCGTAGAAATGTCGCCTGTGCCACTCAACAGCATCGACTGCTCCGGCGGTACGGAATTCACCAGCATATCCACCTCGGCAGCTTGAAGGGCGGCAATGCTGCCGGTGGTATCGGCATAGCGGACGAAAACCAGTTCACCGATCTGCGGTGCACCCGCCCAGTAGTCGGCATTCGCTTCGAAGCGATAGAACTGATCTGGCTCGTATTCAGCCAACACGTATGGGCCTGTACCGACATTGGTTTCGATCCCCAGGTTTGCCTCGGCGGGGTTGTCGATGGACGACCAGACGTGCTCCGGTATGATCGGCACATCCGCCAGCGTACCGAACTCAAGCGATGGATTAGGAGCCGTCAGCGTGAGCATGACCTGAAACGCGCCGGTGACCTCTGTCGTGTCCACCGAACGCAGGTTACGTGTAAAGCGCCCCTGCGGGAATTCTTTGAAGTAATCAAACGTGAACTTCACATCGTCAGCAGTGAAGGCTTCGCCGTCGTGCCAGGTCACATCGTCGCGCAAATCGAGCGTGACTGTCATCGCATCGTCACTCAGCGTGGCGGTCGTAGCCAGCCACGGTTGCGGGATGCCATCACCATCCAGTTGATAGAGCGTATCATATTGCAGAAGCAGCATATTCCATCCGGGGTTGCCGGTGACGTAGGAGTAGGGGTTGAGGGTGGATTCATCCCCGACGATGCCCATACGCAGTTGTTCCGCCAACTGTGCTGAAGGGGTCGCATTTGCGCTGAAGGGTATTGCGATAGCTAAAACACTTATAAGAAGTAGCAAAACTCTGCTGTGTCGCATGAAATTTTTCCGTCCTTCAAATAGTAGTCTTGGAATGATAGTTGTACCCGACTTGAGGTGATATGTTAACCACAGAATTGCACAGAGACTGATAAGGGTCTTTTAACAAGTTAACCCACATATCCGAGCGAGTTGCTTTTGAGCACCTGTGGTGGATTCCTACCAGATCGGGATTGGGTAGGTCGCAACAGCCAATACGGGACGATGCACCGCACCACTGCAACCATCGATTTCGCATTATAACCGCGCAGATAGTAGAAAAAACGCGGCGGACGCGCACAGGCGGCACCGCCCCTGTACTCGCCCAAAATGGTACGGATGAGGCCCAATGGTCTATCCGCGCAAAATTAGCGCGGGTTTTCGCTCAAGATTCCTTATCGAGCAAAGGGCTGGTTTCAATCCATCTTGCGGGCAAAGAAAGTTTGGTGCCCTGTGTGACACACAGGCACGCTTGCCACCTTCAAAATTCACCCATACACACACCCCGCATCAACATCCCCATCGATAAATCGAGGGGAAGTGATGCGGATAGTGATAAGGAATTAGAACGCGAAGTGCGTTGCCTGGCCAGCCACAATCACCCACACAATGAAGCTCGCCGCTGTAAATGCCCCGACGTAGATTGTCCCAGTTTTGCGGAAGAACCATGTCATCCACAGTCCAGCGATCGTCAGCAGCGGCACGAATTGAATCGCGACGATGGTTTCTAGCGGGTTGCCGAGCGGCAGCGAGCTACCATTAAGTAGGGGAATATACTGTATCGCCAATAGAACGATGAAGCCGATCACCAGAAGCCCGACGTTCGCGAGCATCGCCCGCCAGACGGGCACTGGCGTTCCATCGGCGGCGGTCATGCGCAGTTGGCCATGCAATGCCACGCTGGCGACGACGAAAAAGAACAGGAAGAACGGCAGGTAGCTGAAGAAAATGCGAAGCTGAAGGCCGCTCAACAGTTTAACTGCAACCACACAGAAGCGGAAGTCCGTCTTGAACCACTGATCGGAACGCGCCACTAGCGCATAGCCAAAGCCCAGTATGATAATCGCGGCCACGATGGACTTCAGAATGTTGGGGAACGCTAGCCCCAGGCCGTAGTTCGCGGCGCCTGCCTCACGATTCGCCCGAAAGTGCCATATCAGGAAAAGCACCAACGTGATCCCCCCGTTGCCAACCGCCCACACCATAATCTTCGTCGTTTCATTCTGCGGGAAGAGCGCGGTTTCCACAGGCAAAATCACTGGGCGCACCGTGAGTTGGAACCAGAAGTACGTCAAAACGGGCACGAATATGGTTAGCGCATAACTGACGTAGCGCATTGTCCCCGTGATGGCCTTCGCCTCTGGCAATGGCTGCACGATGCTCTCGAATATTGCGGTGTCCAGGAGTATAGTCCCAAATGCCAGCACAGCCAGCACCATGCCGATAAGGGCAATGAGCCGTCCAATCTCGTTCCACATCCAAACCTGATTATTCGGATCGAGGTCCGCTCCACCGTCGAGCGTCATCTGCATCCAACCGATCGCTGTGGCAACCGCCGCCGAGTTGAGGTGATCGCCGGGATGCGTCGTCACCGGTTGGTAAAGCACGCGTGCCGTCCCCTCGTCGATGCTGCCGTAGACCTCGCCTTCAACAATCTCCTCCACGCCAAAGACCGTCTTGAGCTTGTCGGTTTCGGCTATCTCTGTGGCAGTTTCCGTCCCCCACATTAGCAGCGAGAACTCGTCCCAGGTGCTAAAGGTTAGGGCAAAATTACGGGGCCACTCGTCCGTGCCCTCCTGGGCAAACGGTGCGCCGGTCGAAGAACCCTGGATGTTGATCGAGGTGTAGTCATCCGGGAAGGTCGCCGCAGCCGCAAGTACGGTCCAGCCACCCATCGAGTGCCCCTCCAGCCCAATGTTCGCCGTATCGACGATGTCCAGCGAGCGCAGATACGTAAGCGCATCGGGTCCGCCAAAACCATTTGCGAAGGCTGGTGGGTCGGAGTAGCCGTGGCCGATTTGGTCCAGCGCCAGGACTACGTAGCCGCGCCGTGCAAACTCGATCGCATAGGCCGCGTGCGTTTCGCGCGTGTTGATGTACCCGTGTACGGCGAGGATGCCGGGGGCCGGGTCCTCAGCGGTGACACCCTCTGGCACATACAGCAGGCCACTCATCAAAGTGCCGTTGGTGCCCACGAAACGGACATCCTTGATGTCGATGCTGCCGCCAGCCGTCTGGACATTCCACGCAAGTAGCCCCCCGAAAAAGACGAGCACCAGACTAAACAGCAACAAATACCACTTTTTCATGAAGTGTCCTCTTCTATGTTATGAAATGATTCTAGCGCTTAATCTAACACGCGTTAGGTTAGGAGAGTGTAGCGATGGGCTATGGCGTTGTCAAATGTAGAGACCGACAGCAGCGGGATCGACCTCACCATACATTGGGCGATTTGGGCGGTGGATGACGCGTGTCAGAAGTTGAACTGTGTCGAGCATGGGGTTTGTCCGCCCAACACTTCAGTCGACTGTTGCCGTTCGACCGCAACAGAGGTTAGCCGTTGACGGGTCGGTGTCGCAGGCGACCACCAGCAGAATACAGAAGACGACAAGGCAAAAAGTGATTATTTTCATACAACCTATTGACTAATAACCGAACTTACCGTCGCAGTTAGCACATTTTGGCACAATACTCTATCTCCTGTTTGCCAAGCACATGCATCAACGTAGATGCGATGTGGCACATGGGTTATTTACAGATAGCATATACACCATTTTCTCCGGAAGTGCGCGTTTTTTGATAAAGTCGGCATTAATCTAGCGTATAGAGCCTTT
>CAYSVE010000444.1:0-5330 GCA_964434365.1 uncultured Anaerolineaceae bacterium
GAAGTCTATCATGTGTGCGGCCATATCCACGAAGACACCCCCACCAGCGATTTCGGGGACGACACGCCACGGCAACGAATCCCCCCGTACGGTAAACGGCTTGCTATGGCGCACCGTCACAGCCTGCAACTTACCAATCGCGCCCTCGTCCACCAGTGCCTTAATTTTTCGAAAGCGTGGCAACATCCGACGATAGTATGCGACCCAAAGCGGCACACCGGCCTCGTTGCAGGCCTCTATCATCTGTAGGCACTCGTCGTACGTGCGGGCCATCGGCTTTTCGCAATAGACGGGCTTCCCCGCTGCCGCAACCTTCAACGTGTATTCCATGTGGACATGAGGCGGGGTTGCGATAGACACAACATCCACTTCGGGGTCGTTGATGAGTGCATCGGCATCGTCGTACCAACGTGGCACGTTATGACGTTGCGCAAAGTCGCGCGCTTTATCACCATCGCGCCGCATCACTGCCACCAACTCGGACTGATCTGCCTTGTAGAACGCCGGGCCACTCTTGACTTCGGTTACAGCTCCTACCCCAATAATTCCCCAGCGGATTGTCTTCATCGTCCCTCGCCTCCTACTAAAAATCCCCACTAGAAGGCGGGGATTTCGGATATTTGCAATGAATTTGTACACTAAGCTGGGGTTGGCTGCGTCTCCTTCAGGCGCGTCATCTCAGCGTCGAACAGCGGTTCGGCTGTAACAATTGCCGTGTGTGCTTATCCAAAGTATATGATTTCCACCCGCGTGCCCGGCTCCGCGTGTTCGATGGGTACGAAGCCGTACACGATATGCGTGCCGACGTTGTAGCCGTAGTTTGTGCTCGTCACATAGCCGATTTTTTGACTGCCCTTCATGATCGGCTCTTTACCCATCAGCACCCCATCGACTGTCATGCAACATAGCTTCTGCGTGATGCCCCCGGCTTTGACGGCAGCCGCCGCCTCCTTACCCACGAAGGCATCCTTCTTCAGCTTTACGGCCCAGCCGATCCCCGCTTCGTAGGGGTTGTAGTCCGTGTGGATGTCTGCGCCCCACAGGCGATAGCCTTTTTCCAACCGCAAGGAGTCGAACGCCCCCGCGCCGACCATCACCATGTTATGCGCCTGCCCAGCTTCCCACAAAACGTCCCACAGGCGCGCACCGAACTCGGCACGGGTATAAAGCTCCCAGCCATATTCACCGACATAGCTGATTCGCAACGCCGTCACCGGCACCGTATCGATCGTCATTTGACGACCTGTGTAGTATGCGAAAGGTTCGTCGGCGCTGTATTCCTCGCAGACGACATCCATGACGTAGCGTGCCTTTGGCCCCCACAGGCCGATCGTGACGTAAGACGACGACAAATCGGTGATTTGCACGGAGCCATCGTCTGGTGCATAGCGCTGCATCCAGCCCATATCATGAGGGAGAATGCCGCCACCGGTCATCACCCAATAGCGATCCTCCCCGACACGGTAGCATGTGAGGTCTGCGACGATACCGCCGGCTTTGTCGAGCAATGAGGTGTAGATCACCTTGCCGACGGGCTTATCGACACGATTCGCGGCGATGCTGTCGAGGAAAGCGCACGCCCCCGGCCCACTCACCTCGATGACAGCGAGCGCGGCGAGATTATACAACCCGACGTTCTCGCGGGCGGCAAGGTGCTCGGCCCCTTGAATGCGCGACCAGTACTCAGCTTCCCAGCCGTCGCGGTGCGGAATCTGCGAATCGTACTTGTCGACGAGGTGCTTGTTCCCCTCGTACCACTGCGCGACCTCATACCCACCACTCTGGAAAAACACCGCATCGTTCTCGACCAGGCGGTGGTGATAGGGCGAAAGCCGCACGTTACGCGGGTTCTCCATTTGCATCAACGGGTGGATGATGTCGTACACTTCGCGGTAGTTCTGCGCAGTGCGCAGATCGATGTAGCGCTGTGTTGTCTGGTGCGCCACGAAGCGCGCGATGTCCGCCTCGCGCAGGTCCATCTGCGGGCGGCCATCGGTCATCCATTCGGCGATGGCCTTACCAACACCGCCCGCGTGTGTGATCCACACACCCACAGCAGACCATACACCTTTTACGTCCGTCTCACCCATGACGGGGTAGCCATCGACGGTGAAGGCGAACATCCCGTTGAACTTTTTGGTGAGGCCCTTACCCTGTATCGGCGGCAGGAGTTCGCAAGCCGCCTTCCAGGCCACCTCGAAGTGCTCCGGTGTGAAATCGCGCATGGCCGTTTTGCCCACATCCTCTGGGCGAACCATCAGCGGCGCGTGGCGATAATTACCGATGCCGTAGCTGTCGTAGTGCTGGCGGAAGTACAACGAAAAATCCTGGTGGCGCAAAATGGGGTGCACGATTTCACGTGTTTCTCCGGCCAGCGGTTCTAGCGGTTCGGTGATGGTGTATTGATGTTGCGCGGCCATCAATGGAACGCGGTCGACACCGATTTTCTTCGCAAGGATGGGTGCCCATATATTCGTGCAGAACAACACCTGCTCGCAGGTGATGCGCCCGGTCTCTGTGACCACGGCAACCACATGGCCATTTTGCACCTCGATGTCGATGACTGGCGTGCTGCCCTGGAAGGTTGCGCCGCCGGTGGCCTCGGCATCGCGGCGAAGGGCTGCTGTGAGATGCGTACCGATAACGTTCGCATCGCCGGGTACGTAAAAACTGCCGTGGATCACGTTCGGGTCCATGAACGGGATGTGGTCGAGCGTTTCCTGCGGAGTCAGCAGGAAGGCTTCCACATCATAGGCGGTTGCCAGCCCATGCTTCCGCTTGAGTTCCTGCCAGCGCGCCGGGGTATAGGCAACTTCTAACCCACCAACGGGCCGAAATGGTGGACGCCCTTCCTCGAACGGGGCCAATTGGCCGTAACAGTGCGTCGAATATGTGGCGAACTTCGTCATCATCTTGGAGCTGTTCGTCACGTGCATGCCACCCGGCGCATGTGACGTGCTCCCGTCGTTGATCATCAAGTCGCCCTTGTCGAGCACGAGGATGTCGCGCCAGCCCAGCTTCGTCAGGTGGTAAGCGGCACTGCTACCGACAATGCCCGCCCCAATAATGACCAGTTTTGCATGAGTGGTCGTCATCTCAGGCTCCCTAAAATCTCTGGTTTACGTCGTGCCATGTAGTCACGCAGGGCTTCGTCGATGGCGGGGTCTAGCGGGGGTGCTTGGTATGCTTTGAGGATGTGCTTGTATTTCTTGTTCGCACGCTGGATCGCATCCACCTTACCCTCGGATTCCCATTGCTCGGCGGAGTTGTAATCGAACAACTCGGCACGGTAGAACGCTGTGCGGAAATGCTGCATCGTGTGCGGTGTGCCAAGGTGGTGCCCGCCTGGCTCTACGTTACGAATGCTTTCCATCGCGAAGCTATCTTCGCTGAAATCGAGGCTGGAGAGGTATTTGTGGTACATACCCAGCAGTTCACAGTCGAGCACAAATTTCTCGTACCCTGCGGCGAGGCCACTTTCCAGCCAGCCTGCTGCATGCAGGACAAAGTTCGTCTGCGCGAAGATGCCGGGCAACATCCCCATGACCGATTCGTAAGCGGCCTGTGCATCGGCAATCTTCGAACTGGCGTACATACCACTCCCACGGAAGGGTAGCTTGTAGTACCGGGCCAATTGGTTGCTGATGATCGCGCTCAGTTGGCTTTCGGGCGCGCCAAGGACAGGTGCACCACTCTGCAAATCGATCGTCGTTTGGAACGAGCCGTATATAACCGGGTTGCCGGGGTTGAGCATCTGCACGAACACCAACCCGGCTAGCACCTCCGCGTTGAGTTGTGCGACTGTCCCCGCGACCGACACCGGCCCCATCGCCCCACTGAGGATAAACGGCGTTACCATGATGGCCTGCCCGACACGCGCATTGGCAATCATCGAACTCAGCATGCGGTCGTCGAGACGACGCGGACTGCTTACGTTGATGGTGATGAGCAGCGCAGGAGTCTCGCGGATGGACTCTGCGCCGTGCAAAATTTCCGCCATCGAGATCATGTCTTCGGCAGCCGTCTGAGACACCGAACCACCCATGAACGACATATCGCCGTACTTCACATGCGCGTAGAAAATATCCAGGTGGCGTGTATCGACGGGTTCGTCGTTCGGCTCAGCCATGATGCCGCCACCGTAGTGCAAATAGGGCGAGGCATTGGTCAGCTTCACAAAGTTAATCTGGTCTTCCATCGTGGACGGACGCCGTCCGCGGTCGATATTGTAGGCAAAAGGTGGCCCGTAAACCGGCGCGAACGTCAGGTAATCACCACCGATGAGGACATTATTGGCCGGGTTGCGCGCCTGCAACGTAAACTGCGATGGAGCCTTCGCGATGTACTCCTCCACAAGTGCGGGGTCGAAGTATGCGATGTCGTCGCGCACGTCAACACCATGCTCCCGCAAAATAGCCTGCGACTCGTCATCGTAAAATGCGATACCGATTTCCGAGAGGATTTCCATCGACTTGCGGTGGATGAGGTGGAGCGTCTCCTCATTCACAATTTCGTAGGGCGGATAGGTAAAGCGCGGTTGCGGAGCGGTCACTGTCTGCGCAACTGCGACCCGGCGATCTGCGCGGCGGCGTCTGCGTTCACTCATCTGTCGATCTCCTGACCTTAGCCGCCGTAGCGGGCATCTTCCATAACGACGGCCTCACCGCGGGTGCGCCATGCAAAGCGCTCGGCGTAGCGATTTGGCTTGCGCTCGACGACGTCCGCGAGAATCTCCCCGAGCATCGGCGCAAACTTAAAGCCATGTCCATTCCCCCCAGCCGCAACAACGAGACCTGGCCTCTCCGGGTGATGGTCGATCCACAGGTTACCGTCCCAGGTATCGCAGTACATGCACAGGCGCGTTTTCACGAGCGGACGATCGGCCAATTTCGGGAAGGTCTCGCGCATAAACGCACGGAAGCGATCTTCCATTTCTTCCGGCAGCACCTTCGGGTCGGTGGGGTCCATGCGAACACCTGCACCGTGATTCGCGATCTTCACGACGCCGGTTGGGTGCAGCGGAAAACCGTACCACCCTGTGTTCGAAATATCCGCCGCCCACGGGCGAAAGGCCGGAGGCCGGAAGTCGTCAGGGTTTTCGGGATCGAAGTGCATCACAGGCAAGCCGACAGCCCACATCACATCGCCTAGTTCCGGCAGAATTTTGGGCGTCCACGCCCCGGCAGCCAACACAACCACATCCGCCTCGAAGGTTTCACCCGCTTGCGTTTTCACACCAGTCACTGTGCCGTCAACCTCGATAAACGCATCGAGCGTTTGCCCTTCGTGCACAGTGACCCCTTCAGCGCGGAGTGTTTCGCATAGCTTCT
>CAYSVE010000445.1:0-5330 GCA_964434365.1 uncultured Anaerolineaceae bacterium
GCGCCGAGCGCCAACGCCTTCAGTATGTCGGTGCCGCGCCGCACGCCGCCATCGACGAAAATAGCACAGCGCCCATCGACCGCCGCTACGATCTCCGGCAGGGCCTTTACCGACGGTATCGCCGTATCGACTTGCCTGCCGCCATGGTTGCTCACACCGATACCCGCTGCGCCGTGCTGTAGTGCCAGTTCGGCATCATCGCCGCGCAGCACGCCTTTCACGATGACCGGCAGCGACGTGATACTCCGCAGCCACGCGACATCATCCCACGTCAGGGAGCTATCGAATTGACGAGCAGCGTAGGCCGCAATAGCCGACGGATCGCTCGTATCTTCGATGCTGCCGGAGTGGGCCAGGTTGGCGTAGGTGATGCCCTCCGGCAGGCGAAAGCGATGGCGCCGGTCGCGCTCACGGTTCCCGGCGATGGGTGCATCGACGGTGAGGACCAATGCACTGTACCCTGCCGCTTCTGCCCGCTCGACGAGCGAGCGCGTGAGGCCACGGTCCTTATACACATACAATTGGAACCACAAGGGTCCGGTTGCCGCCTGTGCGACGTCTTCGAGGGGGGTGCTGCTCATCGTGCTGAGGGCCATCGGCACACCGATGGCCCCCGCCGCACGGGCAACGCCGTCTTCGCCTGCGGGGTGCGCCATGCGCATCAACGCCATCGGCGCGACGACCACCGGCAGCGCGATTTTTTGCCCAAACAACACGGTACTCGTGTCGCGCTTGCTGATGTCGCGCATCATGCGTGGGCGCAGCCGAAGCTGCGCGTAGGCCGCGTTGTTTTCGGCCAGGGTGATTTCATCGCCTGCGCCGCCGGCATAATACCCGAAAACCATTTTCGGTAGTTTTTCGGTAGCAGCGGCTTCGTAGTCACTCAGGTTGATCGGTTCCATCGGACTGTCACTCCATCGTATAGCTCATGCGCTGCGGCATCTCGGTAACGGGCATTGCTTCGGGGCTGTCGACCATTTCGTCACCCATCGCCTCGATGTGGCGCGCGTAGCGCTCGCTGAAGGGTATCGCCGTGAGGCCGTGCGCGACGATGCTGCACAACACCGTGAACATCGCAATCGCGAAAATCGGCTCGGCGTTGGGCACACTCTCTTCCTCAAGCAATATCAACGCGTAGAGGATCGAGGCGACGCCGCGAGGCCCGAACCACCCAAGGAAGAGCACCGTCTCGCGTTGGAGGCGCGCGCCGACGAGGCTTATCGCGACGGGCACCATACGGATCACCGTCAGGCTAAGCGGTGCGTACACCAACGCGAGCATCGGTATCATCGGGAGTTCGGCGAAGGCCGCCGGGACCATCGTGAGGCCGAACAGCGTAAACGTGAACAAAATTAGCAGTTGGCCCTCGTCCTCGACAAACTCCTGAATCGGGTGGCAAATCTGCGGTACGGCGTTACCGAGCGCGATACCCGCCACAAACGCCGCGATGAAGCCGTTCCCGCCGAGCACTTCGGCGAGGGCATACGCCATCAGAGCGAGCGCCAACCCACTCAGATGCAAAAAGCTATCGCTCATCCAACCGCGCTGATGGGCCGCACGCGCCCCACGCCCGCCGATAAGCCCGATTGCCGCGCCGATGATCGGCCCCATGATGAGTTGCAGCGCCGTGAATTGCGCCCAGTAGGCCGCGCTACCGCCCTCGCCCTCGGCACCAGCCAGGCTGATGAACAACAGCAGCACCGGCAGCGCGATGCCGTCGTTGAGGCCGCTTTCCACATTTAGCGACTGCCGTACACGTGCTGGCACCCCCGGCAAGTTGATGACCGCCTGCGCGAGGGCCGCATCGGTGGGCGCGAGGATCGTCGCTAATATCGCTACTTCCCAGATGGAAAAACCTGGCAGCAGCGGTATGCCGATGCCCGTACCAAGCGCAATCGTCAATGGTAGGCCAAACGCCAACAAGCGGATGGGAATGCTCTGCTCGCGGACGAGTAAACGCAGATTAATGCGGGCCGCATCGCTGAACAGCACCAGAATCAGCGTGATTTCTGCCGTGACGGTCACCAACTCACTTTCGCGCGTGAGGCCGCCCGGGCCTAAGTTCAGCAGGGCCAACACCACCCCAAAGCCCGCGAATATCATCGGCGGGGTAATTAGCGAGCGCTCGATGCGGCGCGAGATGAGGCCGAACATCAGAATAAAGACTGTGATAACGACGATATTTGTCGGTTCCATCAGGGGTATACCTCCAGAATGGCGCGAGCTGTAGCCAGTAGATTATCCAGCAGTTCTTGCGGTTGTATGACACGCGCGTTCGCACCCAGGCCCATCACGATGGTGACGGCCTCCTCCATACTGTAAAACTGAGCCGTCATCGTCATCCAGCCGTCGTCGTCCGCCGCTTCGGTGACGAGATAGCGCCCATCCATAACTTGCGGAAAGAACACGAACACGCGCTCGTGCACGCGGAGGTACACGTTGAAGGTGGGCGTAACATCGCGGAACTGCTGTTCGGCACGATGCCAATGCACCGCAAGGTCGAAGCCCGCCGGGCGCACAAAGGTCTCCTCACCGAGTGCGGCGTGCAGCACGCGCTCCACGCGGTACGAGCGAATTTCGTCGGTATCGGCCTTCGCGGCGACGAGATACCACACATCGGTTTTCGCGACGAGGCCGTATGGGTGTACTGTCCGCTCGAACTCGGTGGCATCGGCCCGACGATAGCGCATCTGCACCACGCGGTCCTCCCACACAGCGCGTTGGAGCAGGGGAAAATGGGGTGTCGGTGGCCGTTTGCCGAACCAACTGCCGGTGTCGAAGTAAAAGCGCTCGCGCATCCGCAGGGCCGCCGGTCGATGCCGCTCCGGCAGGGCGGCCAGCAGCTTCAGGTGCGGCTCGTAGGGGTTAAGGCCGAGGTCGGCGGCGGGGCCGGGCGCAGCGGGGATGAACAGCGCGCGAATGTCGTCGCTGCTGAAGCCGGTGAGCGACACTCGGTAGTTCTCATCGAGCGCGACGCCGCCGTTGGCCCCCGGCTGCGTGTACACCGGCACCCCCGCCATACTCAGCGCGTCGATGTCGCGGTAGACGGTGCGTTCGCTCACTTCGAGCGCTTCCGCGAGGTCGCCCGCAGTCATGCGCCCGTGGGCTTGCAACATCAACATCATGGAGACCAACCGGTCCGCGCGCAAATTTTCCTCCCTTGCGCGAAATCCCTTTCGGCATTAGTATGCCTTCAGATTTGGTACGAAAGCAAATACGTCGGATAGCGCACGGGCCTGCTACAGCAGGTTGACGAGGAGGCGGTTCCCCGTTTCGTCGCGGGGCTAACCCAACACACTGTTGGGGAAAATCGAAAGATCAGCGGATGCCGCCGAGGGTGTTTCCCCCACCCTCTTCTGACCCCAAAACCAGCACCCTCATGAAAACCACGGGTAACCGTCGGCGACAGGTGAGCGGCGCATGTGGACACTTATCAACATCGCTTTCGTGCCTCCACCCAACTGAATACACGGAGGACTACCCTATGTGCGGAATTGTTGGTTACATCGGGCAGCGTGAGGCCGTCTCGTTGATTCTTGAGGGGCTGCAACGCTTGGAGTACCGGGGTTACGATTCGGCAGGTGTTGCCGTCGTCGACGCGCAAGAAATCGGCCTGCGCCGCGATGTCGGCAAGCTGGTCAATTTGCGCCGCAAGGTCGACGGTCACCCGCTGTCGGGTCACCTTGGCATCGGCCATACGCGGTGGGCCACGCACGGCACCCCGAGCGAACGCAACGCGCACCCCCACGTCAGCATGAACAACGACTACGTCATTGTTCACAACGGCATCGTCGAAAATTACCTCGAGCTACGCGAGGAACTGAAGGCCGCAGGCGTCGTGTTCCACTCCGACACCGACAGCGAGGTCATCGCCCAACTCGTGGAACACTATGCGTACAACGGCGCACAGGGTGACCTCACGCAGGCGGTGCAAAAGGCCGCGAATCGGCTGCGCGGGGCGCAGGCCATTGTTGCCCTCAGCACCCAACAGCCCGACCGCATGGTGGCGGTGCGCATCGGCAGCGCGGGCGGTGTCGCCGTCGGCATCGGCCACGATGAGATGTTCGTTGCCAGCGATGTGCCCGCCATCCTTGAGTACACGCGCAAGTTCATCTTTTTGGAAAGCCACCAGATGGCGACCGTCACACGCGAGGGCTACCACGTGCAAACGCTCTCCTCGGAGCCAGTCGACGCCGAAATTCACACCATCAACTGGGACCCGGTAAGCGCGGCCAAGGGCGAGTACCGTCACTTCATGCAGAAGGAAATCTTCGAGCAGCCGCGCAGCCTGACGGATACCATCGGCGGGCGCGCCAACTTCGACGCGGGCACGATCGACATCCCTGAGCTGAACCTTACGCCGGAGATCGCGCAATCGCTGTCGCGCTTTGTGATTACGGCCTGTGGCACGAGCTACTACAGCGGGCTGGTCGGCAAGTTTTACATGGAAGAACTCGCGCGACTCGTCACCGAAGTGGACTACGCCAGCGAGTATCGCTATCGCAACCCGGTGCTGGACGACACGACGGCGGTGCTTTCCATCACGCAAAGCGGCGAAACCGCCGACACCCTCGCGGCGATGGCCGAAGCCCGCGAGCGTGGCGCGCGCCTGCTGAGCATCGTCAATGCCTTCGGCAGCGAGGCGATGCGCGTCAGCGATGGCTACATTGCCATGAACGCCGGGCCGGAAATCGGGGTGGCGAGCACCAAGGCGTTTACATCCAGCATCGTGGACCAGTACATGCTCGCATTGATGATGGGGTCGATGCGCGGGGTGCTGGGCGCCGACGCCATGCGCGACCGCGTCCGCGATTTGCAGCGCTTGCCCGGGTTGGTCGCGCAAGTGCTCGACGACGACGACGCGCTGCATAAGCTGGCGGGCGAGTTCTACCACTGCACCGACTTTTTGTTCCTGGGGCGGGGCATCTACTACCCGACCGCGCTCGAAGGCGCGCTTAAGCTGAAGGAAATCAGCTACATCCATGCCGAGGGTTACCCGGCTGGCGAAATGAAGCACGGCCCTATCGCGCTCATCGATGAGAATATGCCGGTGCTGGCCATCGCCCTCAAGGATGACCTCTACGAGAAGATGATAAGCCAAATCGAACAGGCCCAGGCGCGCGGCGGCATCGTTATCGCGCTGGCCACCGAAGGCGACACGTTCATCGCCACCAAAGCCGACCACGTGATCTACATCCCAGAGGTGCCGAAGCTGCTAAGCCCCGTCGTGGCGACGGTGCCGTTGCAATTGCTGGCGTACCATATAGCGGTGTGGCGCGGTGCCGATGTCGACCAGCAGCGCAACCTCGCGAAGTCTGTCACGGTGGAGT
>CAYSVE010000446.1:0-5329 GCA_964434365.1 uncultured Anaerolineaceae bacterium
GTCTGGGCTCTTCCAGTAGGCGAAGGCCCCCTTCCCGCTGGTGAAGCTGCTTACGGAAAGTGTCGATGTGGTGTTGCACCAGGCGCACGAGAAGAACATCGACATCGAGGTGCAAAAAGAGACCTACTCGGTGTATGGCGACCGGGGCAAGCTGAAACAGGTGATTTTGAACCTGCTGACAAATGCGATTAAGTACAACCGCAACAACGGCCACATCTACGTGAAGACCGAAGCGGCCACCCACAACGACGCACCGTTCGTCAGGTTAATGGTGCAGGATACGGGGTTCGGTATTTCGCCGGAGAACGTGAAGAACCTGTTTCAGAAGTTCTTCCGTGTGGCGGATACCGCCGGGTACACACAGGGTACCGGCCTGGGCTTGAATATTACCAAGCACATCGTGGAGGCCCACGGCGGTCATATCTGGGTAGAAAGTGAACAGGGCGTGGGGTCGACCTTTTTCGTACTGCTGCCGCTAGAAGAAGAAGAAACGACCTAAATGTCTAGCAAGACCTTGAGCGCGCCCGGTTGTGCGGCGCGCTCGAACGCCCCCACCGCCGCATCGAGGCCGTAGCGCGCATCGATCAACGATTCGGTGTCGATGAGGCCCGCAGCGAGTAAGCGCAGTGCGGCATCGAACGGCCCGCAGCGGCTGCCAATCACATCGATTTCATCGACAACGACGCGCGTCAGGTTGGCTTGTGGCAGCCCGGTGTAGGTGCTTTTTAGCACCAGCTTACCGCGCGGGCGAATGAGGTCTAGCGCGGCCTCGAAGCCTGCTTCGTTGCCTGTGCAATCGACCACGACATCGGCTCCATTGGGCGCGAAGTCGGCCTTTTCGCCAGCGGGGATGCGCCATGTATCGAGCAACTTGGCCTGTGCCTCGCGCCGCACCACGCCGCGTACATCGGCCCCGGTAAGGCGAAGTACCTGTGCACATAGGCTCCCCAGTTTGCCGATGCCGATAACCAGTACCTTATCGCGCGGGGAGATGTGCACGGCCTCGAGGATTTGCAGCGCGGCGGCCAACGGCTCCACGAAAACGGCGTCATCATCACTGACGTTGTCTGGTACTTCGTAGAGGTTGCGCGTTGCGAGGGCCATGTAGTCGGCCATTGCACCGTCGTGCCGGTCGATGCCGACGGTCGTACGGTCGCGGCACTGCGAGGGCACACCAGTGAGGCACATATCGCATTGGCCGTCGGCCACGTTAATTTCGCCGACGACGCGCTTGCCGAGCCATTCCGGTGCACCGTCTTCGACGACGCCAACAAATTCGTGGCCCAACACCCCGCTGAAGCCCATGTACCCCTTGGTGATTTCCAGGTCGGTGTTGCACACCCCCGCCCGCAGAATCTTCAGCAGGGCTTGGTCTGCCTGCGGGGCGGGTTGCGGGTAGGCTGCATCAAGATGAAGGTGATCGTCGAAAACCAGTGCGCGCATGGTCTATGCCTCGGCTGCTGCGACGGGTGTGCCCACACTACCGGGGATGAACGGCAGTTCGCCCTTCTCCCAGGCTACGAGGAGCGGCACGGCCACGAAGATCGACGAGTAAGTACCGGAGAGCAGCCCAATCAACAGAATGAAAATGAACTGGCGTACTGTATCGCCACCGAACAGCAGAATGGCGATCATCACGAAGAAGGCGTTCAACTGCGTGGCGAGCGAGCGGTGAATCGTTTCCAAAATGCTGCGGTTGACGATGGTTTCGTAGGGTTCGCCAAGGTGCTTGGGGATGTTCTCGCGGATGCGGTCGAACACCACGATGGAGTCCTGCACGGAGAAACCGACGACGGTGAGCACGGCGGTGAGGAACAACGCGTCTACTTCCCAGTTGAGCACCAGCCCGAGCAAGGCCATAGTGCCCATCATCACCAGCACATCGTGGACCATGGCGGAAATCGCACAAAGGCCGTAGCGCAGCGCGTTCGGCACCTGCCGGAAGGCGATAACGATGAAGCCGGTAATCACGATCGACGCGGTAATCACCGCGAAGAACGCCGCGCGCGTCACCTCACCGCCGATGGTGGGCGACACCTGCTCGACGAACAGGGTTTCGAAGTCTAGCCCGGCCTGCTCATCGAGGTCGTTGAGCAAGGCTGTACTGTCATCGGCTTCGAGGAAGCCAGAGCGCACCGACCAGCGGTTCTCTGCGGCATCGCCAACCTGCTGGATGATGACGTTGTCCTCACCGTAAGCCGAGAACACATCGCGGAGTTCGCCCTCAGTGATAGTGTCCTCGAAGTCCAGTTCATAGATGCTACCGCCCACAAAGTCGATACTGAGGCGGAAGGGTGTGCCGATTAAAATTGTCGAGTAGATCATCAGCGCGATGCCGACAAATATGATCGTGCCGGAGAAAATCGCGTACCAGCGGCGGCGCTGTACAAGTTGAAACATGAAGTCGAATCCTCTGCTAAGGTGGGCTACACGCCCAGCGTCCAGGCGCGCTGTTCGAGTTGCGTATGTGCCGCGCGAACGATGGCGATCAGAAAAGTGCGCGTGACGATCACGGCGGTGAACAGGTTCAAAATAAGGCCGAGGGCCAGCGTCACCGCGAAGGCGCTCACCACACTCGCGCCCGGTGTTTGGCCGAACAAGAACAAAATACCGCAAATGATGATCGTCGACAGGTTACTATCGCGGATGGATGCCCACGCGCGGTCGAAGCCCTGCTTTAGGGCATCGTCAAGCGACTCGCCCGCGCGGATTTCCTCTTTGATGCGCTCGAAGATGAGGATGTTGCCGTCTACTGCGGTACCGATGGATATGAGAAAGCCCGCGATAGCTGGAAGCGTCAGCGTGACGGGGATGAGCTTGAACAGCGCCAAATTGAGCAAAATGAACACGATCAACGCGAGGTCGGCGGCGATACCGAGGGCACGATAGTAGATGAGCATGAACGCCAGCACGATAATCACACCGACGATGCCCGCGCGGATACTGAGCGCGACCGACTCGGCGCCGAGCGTTGCCCCGACCGACTCGGTGCTTTCTACACGCAGCGGAATCCGCAGTGCACCACTGCGTAATTGTAGCGCGAGGGTTTCGGCCTCTTCTTCGGTGAAGTCGCCGGTAATGACGCCACCCGTGGGCAACTGTGCCTGAATCGTCGGCGCAGAGAGCACCTCGCCGTCGAGCACGATAGCCATCGGCTCGCCAATGCGTGCTGCGGTGAAGGGGCCGAAAATTTCGCCACCCTCGCTCGTCAACTCGAAGTTGATGAGCCACCCACCGCTTTGCGCGTCGAACTGCGCGGCGGCAGCCTGCAAGCCACCACCGGTCATCACGGTGGCGAAGGGTTCGTTCGTCAGCGGGCTGAGGATGCGCCCAGATTCCTCGGCGAGTTGCGCCGCGGTGAGTTCCGGTGCTTCTTCGCCCTCTTCGGCGGCTTGTGCAGCCGCGCGCTGCTGCTCGACGAGCAACTGCTCCGTCGTGAGGATGCGCCGCCCGGTGAGTTGGAAGGCCTGCCCGCCAAGCCCACCAAAGTCGACGAATTCCAGCAGAGCCGTTTGTTGAATCGTCTCGATGGCCTGTTGCGGGTCGCTCACCCCGGGCAGCTCCACGAGGATGCGGCTGCTGCCCTGTAGCTGCACGGTCGCTTCGGTAAGGCCGAGGGCATTCACGCGCCGCCCAACGTTGTTGGCTGTCTCGCGCAGGTCTTCGAGGGTATAGGCGCTCTGCGGGAGTTCAGCTTGTAGCAGCACGCGCAACCCACCCACGAGGTCGAGGCCAAGCGGCTGCGTAATCACCAGGTCCGGCTCTTCGTCGTCATTAAAATCGACCGAGACATTCGTCGCGGGTAGCGCGAGCCACAGGCATACAGCGCCCAGTACCACGGTCAGCACTAGCGAAATTGTATTATTCCTCATAGGGTTCTTCCGCCCGGCGGGCATTTTCGGCAAGTTGTTCGGGGTCGTACTCACTGACGATGGAGGCGATGACGAAACGCACAACGAGGCCCTCAGCGATTTCCACGTGGGCCACACCGGCCTCGCTATCGATGGCACGGACCTTGCCGACCATCCCACCAAACGTCACCACTTCGTCCCCTTCGTGTAAGGAACGGACGTACTTCTGCCGCTTGTTGAACTCGCGTTGGCGCGGAAATACATAAAACGACCAGTACCCGCCGAGCACAAGCAGCATAATCACAGTTAAAAATGCAAATTCTTGCATGGTGTCCTCTCTGCAAACGCCGCCATTATAGCGCCCAGCGCCCACCTCGCAAGCATCGCTTGACCCTGCGCACCAATAAACCTACAATACCCGCATTAACCGTTCACCACGAAAGAACGACTTATGCTTACGAAGCGTGTAACACTGTTGCTCATTTTTGCGCCGCTCATGGTACTCGTGCTACCAGCCAGCGGGCAGGGCAACCGCATAATTTTAGATAACAACTCTGGTCCTACAAGCCAGGTGTTTTATATCGAAGGTGAACCCACGCTGGTGATGAACGGCTTCGACCTCACACCGACCAGCCTGCAACTGCCCGTCATCATCGAAAACATCAACATCGATGTGTTCGAGTTCGTGGCGAACGAACTGATCGACGTCGTCGTCTACGAAGACCCGAACGGGGGGTCGCCGCGCGATGCCACACTCATCGCGCAGCAGCAGTTTGTCATCGACCGCAACGGCGTGTTCGTCGTCAACTTCGACCAGCCCATCGTGACCAACTCCCCGGTGATCTGGATCGGCTTTTACCTGCCGGTGGGCTTCCGCTTCCGCGTCGATGAACAGGGGCCGCGCGTGCTTACGTATTGGGCATGGACGCCCGGGCAGCGCTTCAACCTGCGCAACCTCAACGACGCACAGGTCTTCGGCCCGGCAGATGGTTCTGCGCCGGTGAACATCAACCAGAACGGTATTGCGCGCATTCGTGCCGAGGCGTTCTCCACGAATCAGGTGGATATCGTCCGCTTCCCCGCGTCGGACGAGCAAATCGACAACGCAGACCTGAGCGTGCTGCTAAACTACGCGGGCTGCCCGACGCTCTTCAAGGATGAGACAGACGTCGCGGTTAGCTTCGAAAACAGCATCTCCATCCAATGTCGCGAGGTCGAAAGCTGGAACGCACCGCGCCCGCCCGATGGCTTCACCCGCCGCACCACGATTCGCGGTGTGGTCTACGACATCACGATTTACGACAACTCCGGTAACGTCATCACCGGCACGATCGACCCGCCTGTGACGCACTGTGTCGCCCCGGCGCTCGATGAGCAGCCAGTCGCGGTGATCGGCATTGCGTATGGGTCGCCGCGCCGCTGGCAGTTGTTGCCATCGCAGCAGTTTAACAACCTCGTGTGCGCGGAGATCAACCGCG
>CAYSVE010000447.1:0-5325 GCA_964434365.1 uncultured Anaerolineaceae bacterium
CCTCTCGTGATGCTCCCATTATTCCTCATCTGCTATTTTGATGCGATTGCCCTGATTGGGCGACGAGACGCGCCTGTTCGATCGTTACTTTTACCGTTTCTGACGCACCGAACGACACTGTCGGCGGCGCTTGCACACGTAGCATAGCGTCACCAACGCGCACCTGGTAATCGACGTGGTCGCCCTGGAAGAGCCGTTGCTGAACCACCCCTGTAATGCCTTCGGAATCCCCTGCACGTAACACCACTGCCTCCGGGCGGATAATGAGCGTAGCGTCCCCCGATGGCAAGGCACCGTCATACCTCGCTTGCACGGTAACGTTCGCTAACGGTGGCACAAGAACCTGCGCTAGGCCATTCGCCTGGCCGATCACTCTACCCTCAAGCATGTTCGCCACCCCCACAAAATCCGCCACAAATCGATTCCGCGGCGACTCATAAACGGCCTCGGGTGCCCCCACCTGTTGAATGCGACCTGCATCCATGATGACAACGCGATCACTCATCGCCATCGCCTCGGCCTGATCATGCGTGACGTAGACAACAGTTATATCCAGGCGCTTCTGAAGATCAACAATTTCGAAGCGCATGCGCTCGCGCAACTTCGCATCGAGGTTGCTCAGCGGCTCATCGAGCAGCAACACATCCGGTTCCATCACGAGTGCACGCGCGAGTGCCACGCGCTGCTGCTGCCCACCGCTAAGCTGATGCGGAAAACGCTTCCCGAACCCGCCCAGGTTGACCATGTCCAACGCTCGCTCGACCTGCTCGCGCATTCTCGCCCGGTCGACGCGTCGTAGCCGCAGGGGGTAGGCGATGTTCTCGAAGACGTTCTTGTGCGGCCAAACCGCATAGGACTGAAACACCATTCCCATGTTGCGGGCTTCGGGAGGTAAAAACGTACCAGAGGTGCTCAGTGGCTTATCACCCAAAAAAATCTCGCCCGCCGAGGGGCGAATAAAACCCGCAATCATGCGGAGTGTCGTCGTTTTGCCGCACCCACTTGGCCCAAGTAGTGTCACGAATTCGCCGTCACCGACGATGAGATCGAACGCTGTGACGGCGGTCGTCTCATCAAAAATCTTTTCGATGCTTCGTAATATCAATTTTGCCATGTCGTTTGCCCGTCCTATCGCTACATCTAACTACATCGCTTCGTCGAGGCGTACGCGTACCACCAAACGTATGACCAGGTGAAGGCCCAATACGGTTAGCGTGACTAAGAACGCAAGCGCCGCGGTCAAATTCACCTGCCCCTCCTGGTTGAGGCTGAATACATATTGCCCGAGCGTTTCGTTCCCCGGTGAGAACAGCAGCGCAGACATTGTCAACTCGGTGAGTGCAGGCATAAACGCCAGGAACCAACCCGCAAACGCACTCGATGCAATCAGTGGGGCAACCACATCTTTGAACGCGACCACGGCATCAGCCCCAGAGATTCGCGCAGCTTCTTCCAACGAGGCGTGGATTTGCTCCAGGGCCGCGCCGATAGCCTGTACACCGAACGTCAAAAAGCGCGCGATGTAGGCCACTACGAGTATCCAAATCGTGTTGTAGATACTCACCGCGACCAACGGCAGCGGTCGCAGAAACGCAAGAATCATGGCCAAAGCCACAACCGTCCCCGGGATAGCGTATGGAATGAGGATCATGGTGTTTAGTAGTCCACGCCCGCGAATCTTCAAGCGAACGGTGAGGTACGTGATAATCATCGCCAGGAAGGTGACGATTGTCGCGGTACTGGCTGCAAGGACGAGGCTGTTGCGGAAGGCGTTGCGCGCTTTGGGAATCGTGAGAATTTGTGCGTAGTGGTCGAAGGTGGCCGTCTCCAGTGTGATAGGCACGCCGAGTGCACGTTGTATCGAGGTGAGGAATATGGCAATGAGCGGGGCAATCACCGTGATAAGGATGATCGCGATGATGAGTGCGACGGCTGGGTACTTCCACGGCCCTAGCGCAACCAACTGCGGCTGCGATGTCTTACCCGCCAACACGGTGTACTGCCTACCCGCACGTAACCGACTTTGTAACCAGATGACCACCACCGCGATAAGCACCAGCACCATCGACAGTGCCGCCGCGATTTGCAGATTGTTTTCCACATCGGCGGTGATGATGATGCGGTAAATTTCGTTAGTGAGTACGAAATACCGTGCACGGAATCCCAAAATCGTGGGGATACCGAAGTTCGCCATCAGCGACATGAATATGAGCAGCGCGCTCGCGCCGATGCTCGGCAGCATGAGCGGCAGTGTGATGTCGCGTAAAGTGCGGAACACCCCCGCGCCAGAAATACGCCCGGCTTCTTCGAGTACCGGGTTCATCTGCCGCAACGGCCCCACATTGACCAGATACGCGATGGGGTAGGTGTAGAAGATCATCACGAGGATGATGCCCCACTTGCCGTAAATGATAAACAGTGGTGAACCCGTTAAATCTCGGAAGAAACGGTTGATAAACCCCACCGGCCCCAGCAAGTACACCCACGCGATGGCCCCAATAAACGGCGGGATGAGATACGGCACGATTACCAGGGTACGCCATACGGGCTTCAGCGGGATATCGGTGCGCGCGATGAGCCAGGCTAGCAGCAAGCCTAGCGACACCGCACCAAGTGTGCCCAAGCTCGCAACGAACAGGCTGTTCCCGACGACCCGCACATAGCGGTTTGTGCCGAAAATGCTGATATAGTGCTCCAGCGAAAATGCGTCGTCGGCCTGTACGCTGTTCCACACCAGGTTAATCGATGGGTACACAATTACTAACACGACAAGAACGACCAGGGCACCGACCACCCCGTAGAGAATTTGTCTGCCGCGCATTTCCGCTGCTGTCATCGGCATTTTGGCTCCGTAGATGCAAACAAACAGGGTGGGCCTAGGCCCACCCCGTAGAACTTACCGTCTTGCGTAGCCGTGTGCTACTCTTCGGGGCCAGTGACGTTGAACGTCTCGGCGAAGGTGGTGCGGATTTCCTCACGGTTTTCGCCGATGTAGTCCACATCCACTGTCACGATGGTCAGGTCGGCGAGGTCTGGGGTGCCTTCGGGCAGCGGCGCATCCTCGGCAACCGGGATGTAGCCGGAGCTAACGAAGAGTTCCTGCCCAGCGGGCGTGTAGAGGAAGTCGACAAAGGCCTTCGCGGCGGCTTCACGCTCGGTGCCTTCAACGCTGTTCAGGATAGCGATCGGCGTCGGCACGAGGATCGCACCTTCTTCTGGCCAGATGTGCGCCACTGGCGAACCCTGCGCAGCACGGTCGCGAACCATGAAGTCTACCACCTGTACGATGGCGAACTCACCAGCCGCGAGGCCGTTGGCGATACCGCCATTACCCTGCCCCACCACGATGCCGTTCTCGTTGAGGTTCTGGTAGAATTCCCAACCGAAGGTTTCGTCATTCACGAGCGTACCCACCTGGTTGAAGGCGGCACCACTATAGAGTGCGCTCGGCATGGCTGCCATACCTGCATATTCTTCGCTAGCGAGGTCGGTCCAGCTTGTCGGCGGTTCGGTGACCAGGGCAGTATTGTAAGCTACCACATTGAAGATGAGGCGCACCTCGTGGTAACGGTCCTCGTTGTAGTGCAGGTCTTCGGAGACGCCAGCGTCAGCAGCGGTCGCCGGGCGGTAGCTGAGGAGAAGGTCTTCTTCGGCCAGACCACTGAAGAAGTCGATGTCGGCGAACCAGATCATGTCGGCCTGGATTTCACCCGCTTCCATCTCGGCCTGGAGGCGCGCAACCACGTCGCCAGAGCCACTGCGGAACCACTCAACCTCGACATCCGGGCACACTTCGTTGAAGGCCTCGACCATCGCAGCGACGTCATCTTCAGACTCCGAAGTGTAAAGCAAGAAGGAGCCGGAGGCATCACATTCCAGCATCATATCGTCGTCCTGTGCGAAGGTCACCGCCGGGGCAACACTCATTGCCAGCAGAGCCAAGATCAACAGTACACGCTTCATCAAATTGCCATCCTTTAGCAAATTGCCATACAGCATGGACCATACCCAGCACACATCAAGAAAAGTTTAATCGTCCATTACAGTGCTTTTGCACACTTTTTATTACTCGCATGAGAAAAATTGGACGAACTGGTAACCAGGGAGGGTATTATGCCCGATGTCAGCCTCATGTGTCTCGGAATTGGCACTGGCTCTAGCTACACGATGCGCGCAATCACAAGTACGGGATTTGCGCTGCTCGTCGATGGTGCCCCGTACTTGCTTATCGACTGTGGTTTGGGCATTGCCCTCGCCTGCCAGAAACACTTTGGCTATACCCGGGTCGGTGCACATCACGCACAACCACGCCGACCATACTGGCGACCTACCCACGGCGATGTTCTTCATGCGGAAGCCACTGCGCTTCTTTGGTCACCCTGATGTGCTTGACATCGTCAAGACGATTCGGTTGCACGATAACCCGGTCGCTCATAAGGAAAACATCGCGCGCATCGACTGGATCGAAGCGGATGCGCAAAATACTATTCAACTCGAACATGGCATGAAGTTGCGGCTGTTCGAAGCTCAACACAGTTATTTGTGTTATGGCTTTGTGTTGTGGCGGCACGGGCAGCCCGTCTTCGGTTATTCTGCGGACACTGGCTACACGAAACCGATTTACGACACGATCACCCGGGCACCTATTGCCGTCATAGATGGCCGAGATAAGGGCGACCAATGGCACGCATCGATGTCAGAGATCGATGCGTATGCGCAGCGCGTGCCTCAGTGCGCGATTTACGTCGTACACTACGAATCGACCGAGTACATGTTCAAGGCTTCGAATGTTCGACTATGGCACGAGGGCGGTGTTATCCCGCTGACGACCGCGCACGATAACCGGCCAGAACTTCATCCATAAACCAGTTCGTGCGCGCCGCCGATTCCCCTGTGCTGGGACATTTCCCCTCACCGTTTAGCTCCGCGATGATCGATTCGATAAGGGGTTGTTGGATGTGCGGCGGATTCGAAATCGCGAATGTCTGTGTGCCATCTGGTTTTGTCATCATCAAGGGCGAGTCATCGAAGCACGCAAACGATAACGTGCCCTCTGCGCCGATGAGCACGATTTCGTCGGTGCGTATTGCCGTAGAGTAGCACCACAACCCGGTGCCGATTACACCAGACTCGTAGTGAAACGTCGCGCCAACTGCATCTTCCGCCGGGTATGGGCTGCCATTGTTCACGGCATATCCGCAGACTTCGCGAATCGGCCCGAGTAGATAATCCAGGAAGTCTATCATGTGTGCGGCCATATCCTCGAAGTCTCCCCCACCAGCGATTTCGGGGACGACACGCCACGGCAACGAATCCCCCCGTACG
>CAYSVE010000448.1:0-5295 GCA_964434365.1 uncultured Anaerolineaceae bacterium
GGTGTCGGCTTCCGCGTAGCGTGCCTCGCCCACGGTGAAGGCGCGCGGCAGCGTTCGTGTGCGCCGGTACAGCTTGATGTCGCTGCTGAGCACGCGCGACCACCCCGGCGGCGTCGCCTGCAAAAAATCGCCCGTGCGCGCATCGACGAACGTCACGCCGATGACCTCGCCCTCGACCTGTACGGCATCGAGCAGGGTTGGTTCGTCGCTGCGGAAGACGGACACCTGCGACGTATCGTCGACCGAAAGCACATCCCCCGCTTCCGCGCCGTCGATGCGCGGCGGCCCTTCGCCGATGTGCAGCACACGGATTTCGGTCGTCTCGAACGGAACCGGTGCGAGCCACTCGCCGGTGTGGGTGAAGGTCGTGTCGTAGGCGATGCCCTCGTGCCACACGTCGAACACCTTATCGACGACGATGAACTCGACATCTGCCATACCGAGCGCGGCTGCCGACGGAATGCACGCGCCCCGGCACGCTTCCAGCGCAAGCACCTCGCGCAAACGGCCATCGCCCGGCACCTGCACGCCCGGCGGCACCAGCAGTTCGGCGAAGGTGTTGTAGTGGCGCGTCGGCAATAGCCCGCCGCCAAAGCCATCGAGCGAGGGCACGCCCCACGCCAGCGGCAAATTCGGGCTTAGCGTTTCCTTCAGCTTGGCTGCGACGAAGGCGTACCGCTCTTCGAGTGCGGTGGCCCCGCCTGCCCGATAGCGCGCACTGAGCGTCGCCTTATCGCCAGGGTCGAAGAACAGCCCGCTGATGCTCAGCAGGCGGCCCGGTGGCGATGCGGCCTCGGCGTACACGCGCATCTGGCTGATCGTCTGCCGTTGGGCGGTCCACGCCTCCGGCGGAACAAGGTCGTTGTACGGCAAAATCAACGACGCGGCCACAAGTTCCGCTAGCACGACGACGGCGAGCCACCCGCGCAACCTACCCACATAGGCGAAAGTTAACGTCACCCCCAGCGCGAGGCCCCACCCGGCCAACGTGCGGAAGGTCGGCGTTGGGGGGCCGTCGATGAATGCGGCCTCGCGGCCTGCGAGGAAACTGCCCACTGCGAGCAGCCCGACGGCCCCCACCGCAACCATCATCTGCCCGCGCGATGGCCCGCGCACAGCATTCACGCCGTGGGCAGCGAGCATCGCCGCACCAAGTGCAAACAGGGCCAGCCAACGCGCGGGCACGCGGAAGAAACCGAATACGCCGAGTGGGCCGGGTAATTCGACGAGCAGCCAGTACACCGGGTTGAATCCGCCAAAGGCGAGGAACAGCCCGGCGAAGGCGATCAGCGCCCAGCGCCATGTTTTGCCGTCTCCCCCAAATGCGCCCCACACCGCCAACATCAACCCACCGACGCCCACATACCCGATAAACTCCGTGAACAGCTTGGCATCGTAGCTCGGCAGCAGCCCCCGCCCCGCGATGAACGGCCTCAGCGAAAACGAGACGGCCTCATTTGCGGTAAGGCCGCCGCTGCGTCCGCTCTCGCCGATGAGTTCGAGCGTGGGCGCAAGCTGCGGCAGCGCGAGCATCAGCGCGAGGGCACCCGCCCCGCCCAGCAGAAGCAATTTTCGGGGGCGCGGCAGCGCGAACAACCCCAACCCCACCACCGTGATGAACACCGTTTGTGTGTGGCCGCTGAGGAACTGCATCGCCAGCCCTGCGGCCAGCACCCGCCATCGATTGCCACGCAACGCCCAGAACAGCCACGGCGTCCACGCAAGGCCCTGCAATTGGTTGATCTGCTCCAGGTGCGCGCCGACGGTCCCGCCGAGGCCGTAAATCGCCCCGGCGACGAGCGCGGCCCGTGCGGGGACTTCCGCCCGCGCGAGGACGTAGGCCCCCAGCGCCGCCCAGAAGACGTGCAGCAGCGCACTCACACGGACGGCGTCCGGCGCGGCTAGGCGAACCGTCAACCCGTTCGGCGGGTACAGCGCCCCCACCTGCGGATTCGCCAGCAGCGGCGCGCCCGCGAACAGGTCGGGCGTCCACAATGGCAAGGTGAGGTCGCGCAGGGCGGCGTCGCGGGCGGCCCAGTATGGGTAGAAGTACACGAAGGTATCGCCCCGCCCGATGATGCCATCGGTGAAGGCCAGCGCATGCAGGCAGATCAGTGTGAGTGCGGCCAGGGCAAACACCGGCCACAGCTTTGTGAGGGTTGGTCGCATAGGTTCGAAAGGATTATCGGCAATCGCCGGGTATCATAGTGGCATTCCCGATTTTGTGCGAGGAGGCACAGCATGAACATAGGCGTGATGTACCGGCGTGAGTGGGCACCAGAGGGTATACCGGCATTTGCAACCGAAACCGAGGCGGCAGGCTTCGATGAATTGTGGCTCGTCGAGGATTTGTCGTGGTGGGGTGGCATGGCGCCGTCGGGCATGGCGCTCGCCGTCACATCCAACCTGAAGGTCGGCCTGGGGTTGATGCCCGCCCCCGTGCGAAACCCGGTCTACGCGGCGATGAATGTCGCCGTGCTGGCCCGCACCTACCCCGGGCGCTACATCCCGGCGTTTGGGCACGGCGTCGGCAGTTGGATGCGCGACGTAGGCGCGATGCCACAAAGCCAACTCGCCGCCCTCGAAGACGTGACGGTCGTCAACAAGCGGCTGCTCAACGGCGAGCGCTTCGACTACGACGGAAAGTACATCCAACTGAAGGATGTGCACCTCGTGCACCCGCCTGCGGAAGTGCCACCGATTTACCTCGGCGTCACTGGGCCGAACTCGCTCGCGCTGAGCGGTCGTGTGGCCGATGGCACCATCATCCCGGAGTTCTGCGGCGTGGAGTACATCGAGTGGGCGAAAGCACAAATCGACGCGGAGCCGCACAGCATCATTTTGTACCTGCTGTGCGTCGTCGATGATGACGCCGAAAAAGCCTTCGATGCCCTGCGGCCCTTCGCCGCCGAGACCCTACCGGGTGTGCGGCAGCAAATCACGCCGCTCGGCATTGCCGATGACATAGCCGCGATGGCCGAGGCGGGCGAGGTAAATGTGCCAAACGAATGGATGCAGCGCTTCGCAGCGGTGGGCACCCCGGCAGACTGCGCCGCGATGATACAACGCATCGCCGCTGCCGGGGTCGACTCGGTGGTGTTGGTACCCCCCGGCGACTTCGGGCCGGAGGTGCTGCACGACTACACCGAAAAGGTACTGCCCCTGCTGCGCTAAACGGGTTACTCCGTCAGCAAAAACGCGATGTCATCGACAAAGACAACCTCGGCCCACCCGAACACGCGCAAAAAGTCGTCGTTGAAGGCCGGGTCGGGCACGGTCATCACGGCCACCGCGACGGGGACGCCTTCGGCTTCGACTGCAACCACCCGATCGAAGGTCCAGAACTCGCTCATGGGGCTGCGTGTGCGCAGGCTGACGTAGGTCGCCAGCCGGTCGCCGAGCGATTTCGCAGCCGCGTCGACGTCGGCACCTGGGGGGAAGGCCAGCGCCAAAACTAAGTACGTCGTGTTTTCGCTGTGGCGCGTCGCGAACATCACCTGGTCGAAGGCGGGCAGCGGCTCGAACGAGGCAAACATCTCCTCGAACTGCGATGCTACTTCAGTCGACGCGATCGTCGCGGCGAAGTTCGCCATCGTAAAGTCATCGCGCATTTCCATGAAAAACGCGCCGACGAGTTCGCCCGTATCGGCGAGTTCCGGCGCGTCCATCGCCAGTGCTACCGCCCGCATCGCCGAGTCATCGGCCAGTGAGGCAGCACTCCCGCTTACCGCCTCTGTGACGATCTCGGTCGTCCGCCCGATATACAGCAGGCCATCGCTGACCGCGATACGGTTCAGTGCGCCGAGCTGCCCCACCCGAAACGGGATAGTTTCCCCGAGCATGTCGATCTCGCCATCTTCGAGGATGCTGTACAGGGTCGCATCGCCGACGGGGCTGGCCTCGTAGCCGCTCGCTTGTAGCGCCGCGCCGATCCCCTCGACATCGTAACCGTCGATGAGCTGGACAATCGTCAGCGAGTCGGGGCCGGGCACGGTGTAAATATGCCGCGCGACCGAAAACACATCGAAACCGTAGAACCCGGCGTACTCTGGCCCTTCGATCAACAAGAAATCGCGGGCGAAGACATCGGGCAGCGCGGTTTGGTCGAAGCCGATGAAGGCCCACGCCCGCGCGAACGTCGCAAACAGCGCGTTGCCGCGCAACCCGCTGTCGAAGGCGGTGAGGTCGTCGTAACGGCCTACGCTCCAACTCTCGGCCCACGCGTCGAGGTCACCGTAGGTGATGAAGCGGCGGTTGACCTCGGTATCGGGCACCAGCGCGAGCATCTCCAGCAGCGGCGTACTGACGAGCGTTTCGGCGTCTTCCTGCGCGGCAACCGGGGCTGCGAGCAACAGCAACACGAGCGAAAGTAATATCCAGCGGTGGAATAGGGTGGGCATCGGGTGTTTTCCTCACATAAACGGAACAAACAGCACACCCGTTAGCGTATTCAGGTTGGGGCGATGCCGCAACCTCGCAACTCAGTCGCGGAACATAAACGCCGACACCTGCCGCGTTGCCTCGTCCGCATCGATGCCATGGTACTTCCACGTCCAGTTGGGCGGGGGACCCTCGGCGGCGCTGCCGCTGCCGAGGGTGTGTGGCTGCCACAGGGTGAGCACGTTATCGCCGCGCGGTTTGTAGCGGGCGGGGTCCGTCGGCCCGAAGATCATCACGGTGGGCGTGCCCGTCGCCGCCGCGATGTGCGACAGGCCGGTGTCGTTGCCCACATAGAGCGTCGCCTGCGCCGCCAACGCCGCAATTTGCCCAAACGTCAACTGCCCCACGAACGACACCGCCGGTAATTGCGGCGACAGGCGCATGCTCACCGCGCCCGTGAGCATGCCGTCGCCCGGCCCGGCCACGAGCACCACATGGTTCAAGCGTAGGATGGGCGCAATGCCGTTGATGAGCCGCGCGAAGTTCTCCGGTGGCCAGCGTTTGACATCCATGCGTGCGCCAGGATTGCTGCCACCCGCCGGGTTCACCACTGCGAAGCGCCCCGTCACGCCCTTGAATATCAGCGATTCGATGACCGAGGCGTGGTCGGCCTCCGCCACTGTGATAGACGGCTGGGACGCGCGCACATCGGCACCGAGGGCCGCAATCACCTTGAGGTACAGGTCGGTTTCGTTCTCGGGGGCTTCAGGGTCTACGGGCACACGGATGTTGTAGCCGAAACCACGCCCGTCGCTATCGAGGCCTGCGCGGTAAGGAATGCCCGCCGAAAAACCCGCTGCGCTCATCAAGGGTGTGAGCCCCACCGACACGGCGTGATCGAAGTTCCCCGCGCGC
>CAYSVE010000449.1:0-5289 GCA_964434365.1 uncultured Anaerolineaceae bacterium
AACGTCATGGACAGGAATGTGCGCCGACCCGGAAAGCTCATGCGGCTGAGGGCATAACCGGCCATCGATGACACGAGCAGCACGATAACCGTCATCACCACGGCGATGATCAGAGAATTGCCCGTCACGGTCCAGATAGGTACCTGATTGCGTTGTCCAAGCTGCCCATCGAGCAGAAACGTCCAGTTGCTCAGCGTCCACCCGCCGATTTCACCGTCTGCATTCACGGGGAAAAGCCCCTCGGTGCGGAAGGAGAAGGTCGCAACGACGAGCCACGTATACCCTACCAACAACGGCGACAGAAACAACACCAGCAGCCCATACGGCACCCAACCCGCCGGGAAGTACAACGCCACCACCGCGATAATCCACGCCGCGACGAACGTGATCACGATGCCGCGCACATCCACTGCCGCAACCTGCGTCACCGCCACGGGTTCTGCGAGTTCCTCGCCATCGCGGATAAAGCGGAAGCGCAGCAGGTCGCCGACTTCGGACTGAAGAACGGCCGTTTCTATCGCGGCTCGGTTCACGTCATCGCGCCGAATTTGTAAGATGAGGTCCCCGGCTTGCATGCCGCCTTCGGCGGCAGCGCCACCCGGCTCTACACTGACGACGCGCACGCCGTCGGGCGTGTCTTCGAGTTCCATTTGCACGGTGTTCGCCATGCCGAACGGGCCGGTTTCGGCAGCAGCGTAACCACCGAGTACCACCGCCTGCGTAAGCGTCGCCAGCAGCAGCACCAGCCCAATCGTGAGGGCAGTTTGGCTATCGCGTACCGCACGAAGCCGCACACTCACCGTCACGAACAGCGCGAACGGCAGCAGAAATAGCAGCATGCGGCTTAGCGTAAGCGTGAAGTTCTCCTCCACGTTGCCCAGTGCAAACAACGCGCCGATGCCGTCGCGGAACAGCAGTGCGGCCAAAAACATCACCACGCCCACGACGATGCTATCGCGCACTGCCTTCAGCAGCAGGCCCCACTCGAAGGCGGGCATCGCTGGCAGGTCGGGTGGGTTGGGTTGTTGTAGGGTGGTTGCCATCACAGTACCTCGATTTTCGGCTCAGCCACGAGTTCATCGAAGCGGAACACGCGCATATACACGATTGCCAGTACCACGCCGATGAGCACGAGTATCACGGAAAAGGCCGCGCCGTAGCCCCACTGCGTGTTGCCGAAGTAGTTGCTGAGGGCGCGGTGGAACGCCGCCAGCGCCCACACCTCCGTGCGATTGTTCGGCCCGCCGTTCGTCAGTAGCAATATTTGTTCAAAGGACGTGAGCAGCGAGAGCGTTTGGTACGTCACAACGAAAAGGAGCGGCCAACGCAGCATCGGCAAAATGACAAAGCGGATGCGCTGCAAATACGTGGAGCCATCCACGAGTGAGGCGTTCATAATGTCCGACGGGATCGATTCGATGGCGGACGTAAAAATAATCATGCCGAACGACACGCCGATGAAACCGTTCACCAAAATCACGAATACCCACGGGTAGCCCGTATTGAAGTCCACCGGGGGGATGCCCACCGAACCGTTGACCCAGTTCAAAATACCGAAGGGCACATCGGCGATGATGCGCCGCCACATCATAATGTAAATCGCCGAGGTCGTAATGCGCGGCAGCATCCACAGCGCGCGGAAGGCGAAGCCCGCCCGGCGTGGTATATGCACCGTCAACAGTGCGACGAGCAGCGCCATGCCCACGTTGAAAAACGCCAACGTGAAGATTACATAGAAGATGGTGTTAAAAAAGACCTTCGATGCGAAGGGGTCGTTGAAGAGTGTTTCGTACTGTTGCAGCCCCACATACTCCCACTCGCGGATGTTGGTCGTGAAGTTGTCCGTAGCGAGGTTGGTGGTGCTCATCATGATGACGAGGATCATGGGGATGAAAAAGAACAAAATAACCAAAATCCCCGCCGGGGCGAGGAAACCGTATGCGCTGAGGTACGCCGCGAGCGTTCGCTTTTGGCTGCGCGTTGTGTCGTCTGTGGAGGTCGTGGTGGGGGAGTGTTGCCCCTCCCCCACCGACGAAAGCTGATCGGTCATACGCCTAGCGTACTTCGACGCCTTCGAGTTCGTTCGTCAGTTGGCCAACCATCAGGTCAACTGCTTCCTGCGCGGTGGCTTCGCCGCTCTCGACGGCGGTAAGGCCCGCGAAGTAAGCGTTGCTCCAGGCGTTCCAACCGGGGCTGTTCGGCAGCGCCGTGGCGAAGTCCAGCATGTAGTGCGCCTGGCTGAGGATCGGGTCGCTGGCGTACGGCTCAGCGTTGACCTGCTCGTTCACGATGCCGAGGTGGAAGCTATCGATGGCATGGCGGTTGTTGGCCTCCGCCGTGGAAACCGCAGCGATGAGCGCAACGGCCACTTCGGGGTTCTCGCTCTGGCTGCTCACCATGTAGCTAAGCGGGTGCGTGAGCGTGAGGGCTTCGCCGGTGGCCATGGCCGGGTACAGCGCCAGGCCGATGTTCTCCAGCAGGTACTCATCGCCGAGGCCGTCGCCGTCGGTGTCACGGTCGGCGACGTAGTTGCGCGCCCAGTCGGCCCAGTTCCAGGTACCACCGGCAGCGAAGAGCACTTCTTCGGCGTTGGCGACGGTCGGGTGCCACTCTTCACCCCAGTCGATACCGATGAGGTCTGGGCGGGTGATGCCGCTCTCGGTGAGGGTGTCAAACAGGCTGTAGGTGGCCAGCAGGGCTTCGCTATCGACGATAACGGTGCTGCCGTCCAGCACGTCACCACCCATGCCGTAGTAATAGGTCAGGAAGTCGGGGCCGTTGGACGGGCGGTGCCAGAAGCCGTTGCCCTCGGCGACGACGCCTTCGTCGACGGCCTGCTGGGCGGTGGCGATGAGGTCATCGAAGGTGAACTCGCCGTCACGAACGCGATCGGGGAAGGACTCGATTTCCTCTTCGGTCCAGCCGAGGTCGGCCAGCAGCAGCTTGCTGAAGTACACCGGGCGCGCTTCGCTGTCCTGCGGGATGCCGAACATCTGGCCGTCGAACATGTGCGAGGGCAGCAGACCCGGGATGAGGTCTTCGAACTCGGCGTGGGCGGTCATCAGCTCATCGAGCGGGATGATGAAGCCCGCCGGTGCCCAGGCACCAATGTCTTCGTGGCCGCTGAGGATGATATCCGGGGCTTCGCCGGCTTCGCTGGCGAGCACGAACTCGTTCTTGTAGTCGCCCCAGCCCTTGTTATCCTGGATGAGGTTCAGTTCGAGGTCGATGCCAAGGCTTTCTTCGACGGTCGCTTCAACTTCGGCGAAGTTGTCGCAGCGCCAGTTCTCGCCACCTTCGATGTTGGCCTTGCAACGAACGGTGATCTGGACGGACTCCTGGGCGAATACTGCGCCACTCAGCAGCGCCGTTAGCACAAAAATGCCTGCAAAGGCGATAAACTTCTTCACTTCCTGCACTCCCGTAACCTGTTACTTAAGAAGGGTTGCCTGTGGGGTTGTCCACGGCGGGTTAAATGGTGCATCCAGCTTCATAAGTGTCCTTTAAGCTGGCACTAACGTATTGCCAAGAACCCAAAACGTAATTTTGTAGGTTTGTGCCGTTTTCCGCTGAAGCCTGCACGACCTCGTATGATGATTGATGTCACTTGGCCCTGGCCAAGCCTTCGACTATGCTGATAAATGGAGGACCTATGCAAAATCGTATCTGTTACCAACGGAGGAAGAATTTGATGACTTATCGTTTTGTAATGCTGGCAGTCGTTTTGGCACTTGTACTGGCCTTTGCCGGTGGGGCACTCGCCCAGGACGGCGTCAGCGAGGCTGACCTGGCGCTATACGATGCTGCTTTCGCAAATGTGCCCACGTCCACCAATTTCGAAGCGTCCCTCACGCAGGATATTTCTGTTGCCGACGAGGAGATCACCCAGACGTTTGCCGCTTCGGGGGGCTACGTGTTCGACACCGCAGGTGCCGCCGCCCTGGTGAGCAGCCTCGACCCGACCGCTTTCGCCGACCCAGCCAATATCGACACGATGGCACTCGCCGAAACGCTCAAGAGCGCGATCAACCTGGCCGATGCTGAACTGTTCCTGAGTGCCGATGTCGAAGGTGTACCACCCATGGACATCAGCCTGTGGTTTGTCGATGGTGCCGGTTACGTCGACCTCGGCCCTATATTAGGTACGCCGGGCATATACGGCGTCGACCTCAACAGCACGATCGACATGGGTGCGGGTATGCTCGCTTCGATGGACCTCGAAGCGCTGCTAAACGAAGCGATGGCCGATACGGGCGCGTTTGGTGATGCCATGGGGCCATTCGGTGATTTCATTGCCGTTTTCTCGGACCCCACGCGCGGCGCGGCGCTCGATGCTGCCACGACCCCCTATGTCTCGTTCGAGCGTGGCGCGGACGATGCCGATGGTAATGCCGTGTTTGCTACAACGGTAGATGTGGGCGGTATGCTATCCGATGAGGTCGTTGTGGACTTGCTGGTGCCGTACATCGTAGCCCAGCAGCAGTTGACCGCGGAACTGTCCGGCGATCCCAGCCTGATGCTCGATGAAGAAACCGCCAGTACCGCGATGAATGCCCTGGGCGATGCCTTCGCCGAGGGTGGGCTTGTCGTCGAGCAGACAGTAGTCATCGACCCGAACGTCGTCATGGTCGTCACCTTTACCCAGAACACCAACATGACCGCTGATGTAGACGTTTTAGGGCAGGCTATCGCATCCTTCGGAGGCATGGACGCCGAAGACGTTGAACCTGTCGGTACCCTGGTGCTCAGCCAAACCCTGACCTTCACCCGCAGCAACATCAACGCGGTGGAGAGCATCGCCGCCCCGGCGGACGCCACCTTGCTCTCCGGCCAGGACCTGATGGATCTAATGATGGGGCAGTAGTCGCAACCTCAGCCTTTGCCTCCCCAACCACACGGTTGGGGAGGTCGAATTACCGCCGCGTGTGGCCACGGCCAACCAACGCGGTGGTTCCGACCACATCACCCTGGCGATTGCGCATGTGCTGTAACTGAGGAATAACCAAGTCAACCATGTCTGAGGCTGTCATCCACACCGTTACCGGCGAAGTCGCTCCGTCCGCGCTCGGTTATGCCGACGGCCACACGCATGTGTGGATCGATGACGTGGGCGCGGTCACCGAAGCGCCGTTCATTCTGGACGACGCCGACAACATCGTGCGCGAACTAAACGACTTCAAGGCGGCAGGTGGCAACAGCCTCATCGATTGTATGCCTGTCGGCTGTGGACGCAACGCCGCAGCCCTGCGGCGCGTCTCCGAGGCCACTGGCGTGACGATCATCGCGAGC
>CAYSVE010000450.1:0-5288 GCA_964434365.1 uncultured Anaerolineaceae bacterium
GCCGGGGCCGCGGGTGGCCGTCACCGCGAACGCGCCTCCGAACGCCGCGCCGAGGGGCGCGCCCATCGCGGCGATTTCGTCCTCTGCCTGGAAGGTGCGCACGTCGTAGTTCTTCAGCGGGGCGAGGTTGTGCAGCACATCCGACGCCGGGGTAATGGGGTAGCCGCAGTACACCAGCGGCTTGCCCGCCTTCTGCGCGGCGGTGACGAGGCCCAGCGTCACGGCCTGGTTACCTGTGATTTTGCGATACGTGCCGGGGGGCAACTTCGCCGGGCGGATGCGATAACGCGTCTGGAAGGCCTCGGTCGTCTCGCCGAAGTAGAAGCCGCTACGCAGCGCGCGCGTGTTCGCCTCGGCGACGGCAGGGGCACGCTTACCGAACTTCTTCTGGATCCAGTCCAGGCTGGTTTCCAGCGGGCGGTCGTATATCCAGAAGACGAGGCCCAGCGCGAAGAAGTTCTGGCAACGGTCGACTTCCTTCTGGCTCAGCCCCTCGATGTCCTCAAGGGCCGTGCGGTTAAGCGTCGTCAGCGGGATTTTGTGCAACTGATACTTATCCAGGCTGCCGTCTTCCAGGGGGTCGCTTTCCAACTGCGCCTTTTTGAGGTTCTGCTTGGTGAAGGCATCGGTATTGACGATGATGTGCCCACCTTTTTCCAGGTCGCCGAGGTTGGCGGCCAGCGCAGCCGGGTTCATCGCGACGAGCACGTTGGGGGCATCGCCCGGTGTGCGGACGTTGGCGCTACTCAGGTTCACCTGGAAGCCGGAGACACCGGCCAGCGTCCCGGCTGGCGCGCGGATTTCCGCCGGGAAGTCCGGCAGGGTAGAAATATCGTTGCCGAACACCGCAGACGTATTCGTGAACTGCGTGCCCGTAAGCTGCATCCCGTCGCCGGAGTCGCCGGCAAAACGGATGACGACGTTCTCGAGTTCTTCGAAAACGCCGGTTTGGTCAGTCGTAGTCATGATGAGAAAAACTCCACAAGCAAAAATTGAATTAGTCTGGCAAAAGGAAACAGGTTAGCGGCAGGGTAAAGCCCGGTAGCACATCCTCGCCATCGGGCGTGTCCGTCACGCGCTTGGCGGTGCCATCAGGGTAGAAGACATCGACATATTGCATGGTTGGGCTAGGATACACAACCCACACCAGGCGCGTGCCCGCGTCGAGGTACTGCTGCACCTTATCGCGCATGTCAGGGGCGCTGTTGCTCGGCGACATCACCTCCACGGCGAGGTCCGGCGCAAATGGTACGAACGTGTTGCGGTCTCGCGGCTGCGCATCCCGTTCTTGGCTGTAAAACGCCGCATCGGGTGAGCGAAGTGTATGCGCATCGAGCTGATAGCCGCCATCGGAACTCGTGACCCGTCCCAACTTGTTGGGATACACGAATGCGACCAGCGCCGCGATCATCAACGCGGCCACCTCCGACGAACGGTCATTTGCTGGACTCACTTCGACGACCTCCCCGCGCACCAGTTCATGGTCGGTGTCCTCGTACTGCGCCCAGAAGGCCTCAACGGTCAATCGCTCGGTTTGGGTGGTCATGCGGGTGTGCTCCCTTCGTCTACCACAATGCAGCCCACCCGGCTGGGATGGTCGAACACGAGGGCGTCGTCTGGCAAATCTCGTGTGACCCACAGCACGAATGCGTCCCCGATTGCGCCAGAGATCATCACCGCGCCTGCCCAGGCCAACGCGCCAGAGCCGGTAATCGTACCCAGCAGCCACGGCGCCAGCCCCGACGTAAAGAGCGGCAACGCCGCGCCGATGCGATACGCGCGCATGGTCATCGGCTGGGCGGCATGCACATACGGTGCCAGCGCGCGCCACATAATGCCGAACGACAGCGCGCTCCACGGCATGTCTCCGAATATCTTCCAGCCGACCGCGTGCGTGCCCTCGTGCAGCAAAATCAGCAGCACCGCCAGCACGATGAAGTCGAAGAAGTTGAAGCCGAACGTGCGCCCCACCCCCTGTACCGCCGCGAAAACCACCATCGGCACGATGACCATCAACACCGATGGTACCAGCGCCTGCACCGCGATTTTCTCCAGCGATACCGACACATCGCGCCCGCTGGGTAAGTCTGTCAAACTCAACCGCCGTCGCGCGAGGCCGCGTAATTTTCGGGGTCGGGCGGTTGGTTGAACACCACTTCGGGGAAGTGCTCGCCCAGGTAGCCCAGCACCGCGAAGTGCGTTACATTGCCGATGGGCGCGCCCTTATCGTTGACCACCGGCACGTTGCGGTAGTGTTTAGCCTCCATGATGCGCAGGGCCTCGCCAGTTGTTGCGCTGGCGGGGAGTGTGTCTGGGTTGGGGGTCATCACCTCGGTGATGGGCTGGTCCCACGTCTCGGGCTTATTGACGATCTTGCGCATGACATCGCGGTCGGTCATCAGGCCGCGCAGCGTGGTGCGCTCACCCACGACAAACGCGACATGCTTACGCATCGTGCGCATTTGCTCCAGCGTGTCGCGGACGGTGGTATCGGTCGTGACGATGCAAAAATCGCTCAGGTCGAGGTGACGGATGGGTTCCGCCAACAGTTGGGCTTCTACCCCTCGGTTTGGCATCCTAAAAATCCTTAACGCTCAAAAAAGTCTACGTTTCGATTGTACTGCAAAGCCCACAAAATCGATAACAGTTGCCACGGGGGCAACCGGGCAATTGCATTATGGCGCATGGTGTAGGGCCAGAGGGGGTACGGGAGCACATGAGCGCGCTCCCGTTTATCGCGGGGGGGGCGAGTGGGCTAACCGCCCAGTAACTCCTCGATGCGCACGCCGTTGACGAAAATCTCCACCGCGCTCACCGTGCTAAATTGCAGCGCCGTCTCACGGATTTGGCGCGGCATGTACTGCGCGGTGCACACACTGGTCGTGAGTACCGACCCGCCCAGGCTGATGGTTGCCAGCCCATCGGTGATGTTGATGTCCTGAATCGTCAGGTCGCTGGCGTAGAACTCGTTGCGCAGGTTGGTGCCCGGCAGTGTCGGGTCCTGGTTGGCGAACATCGTTTCCAGTGCAGCCGTCAGCGGCGCGACTGTCGGCGGGAAGGTGACCGCCACCGGTACGGCGGGCTGGGCACACTGCGCCGTTGCCACCGAGGTGTCGATGAGGTAAATGTTCGTCTCGGTGAAGAGCGGCGCATCGCTCGCGACCTCGCCGGGTTGGAACAAAAACGTGAGCGACGCAACCTGCGTGCCGCGTTCCGTCGCGCGGGCGATAAGCTGCCAACGCGGCGCCTGAATCGTCGTGTTGCGCGGAATCGTGAATGTGTCGATGAGGGCGCCGGTGCGGTCGGTCGTCACGGTCCGGTCGATGGCCTGCGGGCCGTTCAGCGGCCCAAATGTGACCCGCACCGGCTCTTCGATGGGCATCCCATTTACGATGACGGTGACAGCGGTACCGGGGCCGCCGGTCATCGGGTACAGTGCCACCGAATTCGGTGTGTTGCCACTCAGCAGAAGCACCTGCCCCACCTCGATGCGCGCCGGGTCGGTAATTGCCGGGTTGGCATCGACCAATTGCGGGACGGTGGTGCCGCAGCGCTCGGCAATCTCGGAGAGGGTGTCGCCGGGCTGCACGATGTACTGGAAGTCGCACGCGATTTGCTGCGCAGCAGCGGGGATCGTACCGAGGGCGAACGCGGCCAAAATGAGTATGATGGTTGCGACAATGCGGAATTTCACTGCGGGGAGTCCTTTCTCGTCTAACTGTGTACCTTACACTTTATAATGACGGTCAGGCGCAAAATATGGTTCCCCAATGTTGTGGGGGATGGCACACGGAGTACAGGCGGGCGAAGCATGGCCATCGCCCGTACAGGGTTCGACGCGGTGTGCGGCCCGCGCGATAACCCCATTTGCGCACTGCCCTACGACAGTCCCCAGAATATGCCCTAGTCGGTGGCGGGCGATAGCGTGACCGGCTCGCCCTCGGCGCTTTGCACCGACGCCAGCACACTCTCGACGAGTGGGCGCAGCGGCTCGTAGGTGCCGGGGGCGGCCTCGGCGATGGCGATGAGAATGTCGCCGGTATCGGTTTGGAGGGCGTAGGTTGCGCCGTCGTAGGCGTCGGTCTCCACATCGAAGGCTACCGCCTCGGTGCCGAACAGGTCGCGCGGGTCGGTATCGACACCCCCACCCAGCCCGTCGACAAGCGCCTCCATCGCGTCTTCGGCGGTCTCGGCGTCGAGTCCGAGCGCTTAGACGCGGTACACGGTGATGCTGTACTGCCCCGGCGCGAGTTCGTAGTCCTCTTCGAACAACGTGAGGCCCATCGTTTGCGGCCCGTCGGCAATGATGACCAGCCCGGCCTCGGCCCCTTCGAGCACCGACGCATCGGTCGGGTAGTCCAACCTCACGCCGACCGAGGGCGCGAGGAAGGTGCGCACAAGCGGGATGCGGTCCTCGTCGGCGAGGGATTCCGGCGCATCCGGCAAGACATCCAGCGTGCTCAGCATCGCCTCGGCGAGGTCTGGCGGCGGGTTACCCGCGACGAGCAACTGCACCACCCCGGCCTCGGTTTGCAGCAAATACGTCGCATCGAAGGCGTCGTCGCGCTCGAAGAACACCGCCGCCGCCTCACCGATTTCTAGCTCGGCGTCGTCGGCGATGGTCACGTCGTCGCGCTCGCGGAGGGCTTCCACCGCGTCTTCGAGGTCATCGCCGAACAGTTGCGTCGGCAATATGAGCACGGCATCTGCACCGCGCAGCGGCGGAAGCTGACCCAACGCCGCAATGAGGTCTGCGCTGCTCGCCAGCACAAGTTGGTTATCCACTTCGGCAGCGAACCAATCCACCGGGTAAGCGATCGTAAACTGCCCATCCAACGTGCGGATGAGCTTATTCAGCGGTGGCGGTTGGGCGGCGGCGGTGGTGGTCAGTAGCAGGGCAAAGAAGGCAAGGCTCAACAACTTGCGCATGGATTAATCCTTGTGGTTGTGTGGGCAACTTGACCTCACCCCCTGGCCCCCTCTCGAACCGCTGGGTCTTCGCGCGGTGCAAGCAGAGAGGGCGAATCGTGACCCTTCGCGAGCCGTAAAAAGTCCCCTCTCCGTTTACGGGGGATTTAGGGGTGGGGTTGAAATACTGAGCAGTGCATAATCATCGGTTGAACGGCTGCGATGGCTTCAAGCTTCTCAATGCACCATATCACCACTCGCTTGATCTGTCTATTTTCGGCCTATACATGCGCCAGGTAGCGCGTCTTCATCAAGTCGAGGACATCGTCGCCGGGGGTGTTCCACAGCGCATCGTTGAAAATTTACACCTCGATGAAATC
>CAYSVE010000451.1:0-5267 GCA_964434365.1 uncultured Anaerolineaceae bacterium
ATGATGCGCTCACACAACTCGACCGACAGCGGCTCGATGTAGGTGGCGTCGGCAAATTCGGGGTCGGTCATAATGGTGGCGGGGTTGCTGTTCACCAGCACCACGCGATAACCCTGCCCGCGCAGCGCCTTGCACGCCTGCACCCCGCTGTAGTCGAACTCGCAGCCCTGGCCGATGACGATTGGCCCGCTGCCGATAATCATAACCGTGTTGATGTCTGTCCGTTTTGGCATGTGTTTGGTTACTTTCGTTTGGGGATGTTGCGCGTTGTGGTTGTGGCGGGCGAGGCATGGCGTTTTACAGTGCCTACGCACACCCCGCCCCTACACAAGGTGTGTGGAACCTAGAAAATCTCGCTTACGCGCAGGGTGAAGCCCGCGAGCACCGCGCTACGGATTTCGTCATCGCCCTTGTAGAACACCGTCGTGCCGTCGGGGGCGATGACCTGCACACTTTTCGCCTCCGGCACCACGAGCCACACCTCTTGCGTGCCATGCGCCAAGTATTCATCCGCTTTCAGGACCATCTCGGCATGGGATTGCGACGGTGGCACAATTTCCACGGCTAGGTCTGGGGCGGTAAAGATATAGCCTTTGGTTGGGTTCACCTTATCGGTGGGCACAAACCCGAGATCAGGTTTGCGCAGCAATCGAATCTCGGACTCGTCACCGTCAAGTACGAAGGACGTATCACCCGGGTACAAACGCCCCAACTTGTGCTGGACAACGTAGTTACCCAACGCCAGGCTAAGCTTCATTTCAATCCAGCCGTGTTCTTCGCCAGTCACTTCGACCGCCACTAACTGCCCGGCCACAACCTCGATCTGTTTGTCCTCGGTTGCTTCCAGCGCAAGAAGATATGCCTCTGTGAGTGTTTGTGTCGTTTCCATCGCGTTCTCGTCTCGTCCTATGCCCAGTAGTTCTCCTCGGAGGAGGCAGCGGCCAGCAGGTTGTCGATCACCATCATGTTGTTGACGGCGTCCTGCGGCGCAAAGCGCGGCGGACGGTTATTCAACAGCGCATCGGCGAAGTCCTCGGCCATCAGCGTGTAGCTGTTGGCGGGGTCGATTTCGATTTCCTCGTAGCTGTCGTCGTAGCCGCCATCGACGTAATCGGTATGCCAGTACTGGATCACGGTCGGCGCGTCGGGTCGCATAGTAAAGGCCTGCGGCACCACGATACGCCCGTTCGTGCCGCGCAGTTCGTAGGTGTGCGTCACCTGCGTGCGCAGCCCGCAGTCGAAGTGACCGATGACACCCGACGGGAAGGTAAGCACCGCCGCGAGGCTTTCGTCCACCTGGCTGCGCTCGCCGAAGCGGCCCACGGCCTGCCCACCGTCTGGTTCTTCGTCGGTGAAGAAGCGCATCGCGCTGATGCAGTAGCAGCCCACATCCATGAGGCCGCCACCCGCGAGTTCCTTGCTCAGGCGGATGTTCTCCTCGCTGCTGATGCGGAACGTAAACGTGGAATTGATGACGTTGAGGTCGCCGATGGCACCGTCGTGCAACATCTGCTTGACGTACACCGACTGCGGATGGAAACGCCACATAAACGCCTCGGCGAAGAGCACCCCGCGCTCCTCGAACGCATCGACGATGGTCTGTGCCTCTTCGGCGTTGCTCGCGAGCGGCTTCTCGCAGAGCGTGGGCACGCCCGCCTCGGCACACTTGATGCTCCACTCTGCGTGCATGCTGTTGGGCAGCGGGTTGTAGATCGCGTCCACCTCGCCACTATCGATCATCGCCTCGTAGCTGCCAAACGCCTGCGGAATCCCGAGGTCGGCGGCGAAGGCCTGCGCACTATCGAGGTTGCGGCTCGCCACGGCGACGACCTCGCCGTTGTTGCTGGCCTGCATCGCAGGGATCACGCGCGTGCGCCCGATTTTTGCGGTGCTGAGGATGCCCCAGCGAATTTTGTCTGCCATGTTGTGCTACTCCGTTTCCGTTTCTTGTGCTTTCACCCGCTTGACGAACTCATCGAACAGGTACAGCGAGTCGTGCGGGCCGGGGGCCGCCTCGGGGTGATACTGCACGCTGAACGCGCCGTACCCCACGTGGCGCAACCCCTCGACCGTGTTGTCGTTAAGGTTGATGTGCGTGACCTCCGCGCCGCCGAGGTCGCTGTGCTCGCTGACGGCAAAACCGTGGTTATGCGAGCTAATTTCCACACGCCCGGTGAGCAAATTTTTCACGGGTTGGTTGCCACCCCGGTGCCCGAAGCGCATCTTCTCCGTGGTGCCGCCCAGGGCGAGGCCCAATATCTGATGCCCAAGGCAAATACCGAACACGGGCGTTTGCCCCAGCAGGCCACGCACATTGTCGATCGCGTAGTCGACGGCGGCGGGGTCGCCGGGGCCGTTGCTGAGGAACACCCCATCCGGGTTTAGCGCCAGCACCTCATCGACCGATGTTTGCGCCGGCACGACGGTCACGCGTAAGCCACGGTCGGTGAGCATACGTAGGATATTCCGCTTGATGCCGTAATCGTACGCGACCACGAGTGGCCCGCCGGGGTCGTAGCGATGATCCTGATACCACTGTGGATCGCTGCGTTCGGTCCAGTTGTATGTCTCGGGCGTGGTGACCTCATCGACCAGATTCGCGCCGGACATGTCCAACGATTCGCGGGCCATCTGCACGAGCGCGTCAGGGTCTGCGGCGGCTTCGCCGTGGGCTACGACCGCGCGCATCGCGCCCTGCGTGCGGATGTGCCGTACCAGCGCGCGCGTCGCGACTTCGGTAAGGCCGATAACACCCTGCGCGCGCAAATACTCATCCAGCGTGGCCCGGCTGCGCCAGTTGCTCACCACCGGGCTAAGCGACCGAATCACAAACCCGGTTACCCATACCTTTTCACTCTCGACGTCGTCGGTGTTTACGCCCGTGTTGCCGACATGCGGTACCGTCATCGTGACGATTTGCCGGTGATACGACGGATCGGTGAGGATTTCCTGGTAGCCGGTCATCGCCGTGTTGAACACGACCTCCCCGGCCTGCACGCCCTCCGCGCCGAAGCCCACCCCATGGAATAACCGCCCGTCTTCTAGTGCGAGTACACCGGTCATGTGCGGTAGTCCCCATTGATGCTCACATACTCGTGGCTGAGGTCGCAGGTCCACAAGGTGCAGGTGCTGTTGCCGTCACCGCAGTGCAACACCGTCTCGATCTCCGATTCGGACATTACGGCGGTCGCTTCGCCTTCGTCGAACGGTTCCGGCACCCCCTCACTGAACAACGTCAGCTTCCCGGCAGCAGATTCGACCCACAAAAGGGCGCGGTTCGGGTCGAAGGGTACGCCTGCCCGCCCCGCCGCTGCGATGATGCGCCCCCAGTTGGCGTCGTTGCCGAAGTAGGCCGTTTTCACCAGCGGCGAGGTGGCGATAGCCGTCGCGATGGCACGCGCGTCGTGGTCGGTTTCGGTGCCGGTGACGTGCAGCGTGATGAGCTTCGTCGCACCTTCGCCATCGCGCACGATGTCCTGTGCGAGTTTGCGGCTCACTGCCGTCACCGCCTCCTGAAAAGCGTGGAAATCCTCCGGTGCGTTGATCGACGCACCACTTGCACCGTTCGCCAGCAGGAACACCGTGTCGTTGGTGCTCATGTCGCCGTCGACGACGATGCGGTTGAACGTGCTTTCCGTCGCCACATCGAGCACGGCCTGCGCATCGTCCGACGACAGTTTCGCGTCGGTGACGATCACACTGAGCATGGTCGCCATATTCGGCGCGATCATACCGCTGCCCTTGGCGACACCGGCCACGGTCACAGTCTCACCGCTGCTGAGGGCCACGGTGGTGCAGGCCATTTTCGGGCGGGTGTCGGTGGTGCGCATCGCGTCGGCGGCATCGGGCCAGCAATCGCCGAGGGCGGTATGCGCACCCTTCACACCATCGCCGATTTTCTGCATGTTTAGTGGTAGGCCAATCACCCCCGTTGAGAGCACAAGCACCTGCTGCGGTTGGCAGCCGACCAACCCGGCGACCAAATCCGCCGTTTGCTTCGCATCGTCGATGCCCTTTTGCCCGGTGCAGGCATTGGCGCTCTTCGTGTTGATGGCCACCGCACGAATGCGGTCGGCGTGGGTGGCGATGTGTTCCATATCCACGAGCACACAGGCCGCTTTCACGTGGTTTTTGGTGAAAACCGCGCCGGTCGCACAGTCAGCATCGCTGACGAACAACGCGAAATCGCGTGCGCCGTTGGCCTTGAGGCCACACGCCACGCCCGCAGAATGGAAGCCCGGGACGGCTTCGATGGTTGGGGATACCTCTTTCATGCCAGCCACCCCAATTCGTTGAGGATGGTCGTCATGCGCGAGGAGAGCGTATCGATGTGTTCCTTCTCGATGATGAGCGGCGGCACGAAGCGCAACACGTTCGTGCCTGCGCCCACGAGCAACAACCCCTGCTCGTACCCCTTCTCGACGATGGGCGCAATCGGCTCATCGAACTCGATGGCCTGCATCAAACCGCGCCCACGCACTTCGACGGCGTGCGGGCACTTCGCAGCCAGCGCATCGAGCTTCAGGCGGAGGTAGTCGCCCACTTCGCGCACATGCGCGAGGAAATCGGGCTCGCTCACCCGGCGGAGCATCACCTGCGCCACACTCGTGACCAGCGGCCCCGCTGCAAACGTCGAGCCGTGGTCGCCGGGCTGCATCGCATCGCCCACGCGGTCATTCACCAGCACCGCGCCGATGGGCAGACCTGCTGCAAGTGGCTTCGCGAGGTTGATCATATCTGGCTCGATGCCGCTGTGGCTGTGTGACCACAAATCGCCCGTGCGGCCCATGCCGCACTGCACCTCGTCGAAGATGAGCACCGCGTCGTGTTCGTCGCAGAGGTGGCGCAAGCCCTGCAAAAACTCGGATATCGCCGGGTTGATGCCGCCCTCGCCCTGCACCGGCTCGATGATGACGGCGGCGGTCCTCTCGCTGATAACCTCCAGTACGGTATCGAGTATGTTACGCTCCGCGTGGACAACGTCGGCGACGCGCCGATTGGCGGCCTGCTCAAGGTAGGAGCCGCGCACCCAGTCATTGAATGCGCCCATAGCTGGCCCGCACCAGATTTGATAGTCCATCTCGCGGCCTTCCGCGCCGGTGTTGGCCCAGCGTGAGGAGAGGCCGAGATACCAGCGAAAAACGAGCGCCATCTTGCGCTTCGGCTTTTGTGCCGCTCGTGTGATCTGCTCGGGGTCGCGCTGCTCGAAGTAGGCGACGGTTTCGGCAATCGTCGTCGCGCTGGCACCCGGATACACCGCGGTCACT
>CAYSVE010000452.1:0-5266 GCA_964434365.1 uncultured Anaerolineaceae bacterium
GCGCAAAGATTTCCCCCATTTGTCGATTCTCCTCCGGCGTCGTGCGCATCAACGTGATGTTCGGATTCCACTCGTACAGGTTGCGCGACTGATATTTTTCCGGCACGGTATCCCGCGCCCAGAAGTTGCACATGTCTATGCAACCCGGCACCACAACCTGAGGAACACCGGACTGGCTCGCCGCTTCCAGGCGATGCTCGCCCGCGCCCAAAACACCCCCGCAGATTTCGTCTGCCCACTCGGTTGTCGTCATGTCCAGAATGGCCGTAAAGTACCCATCCCGAACCAACGCTTCCATTGTGCGCCCGCCTGTCCCCGTGGCATGGAACACAAGCACCTCGTATCCTGCATCCTCAAGTATGTCCTTCGCGTGGTTAACGGCGCGGGTTGTGTTGCCAAACATAGTAACCCCAACGAGCGGTTTGTCGTCGCTGAGTTCGACCACACCGCTTACCATGCCGCAGATGGCCCCCGCCGCGTTGGTGAATATCTGACGACTCACGCGGTTGATGCCCGCCACATCGACCACGGACGGCATCATGGTAATATCGGATATACCCACGTATGGGCTAATATCGCCGGAAGCAACCGTGGATACCATCACCTTCGGAAAGCCGACTGGTAACGCGCGCATCGCACTCGTGCCGATTACCGTGCCACCGCCGCCACCCATTGCGATGATGCCGTCAAATTTGCCGTTCCCGTAGGCTTCGCTAACGACACTGGCGATACCCCTGGTCATCACGGCCATGGCCTCGCCACGGTCCTGCCTGTCGGCGAGGTCTTCGATGGACGTTCCGCCCGCTAGCGCAACACGTTCGCGATCAACATCCGGTGCGAAGGCGGGTTCACCCAGTATCCCGGTATCGATAATGAACGTGTTGCAGCCGCGTTTTTCGATTTCTGCTTTCAGGAAGGCATATTCCTGACCCTTGGTATCTAACGCACCGACGATACAAACTGTTTTAGCCATGTTGATCTTCTATTTGTGTAAGTAATGGTCTAGCTGCCTGGCATCGACGCGACATGTGAAGATTGCACCATCTCTCTAGCAGGTTCATTTTCCGCCGATGCTGCGATCTCGCGCGATAGGAAAAACACCAGGCTACCCGGGAACAAGCTCATAAATATCGCAAACGGAATCGTGAACTGCCGATAGGTTGCGTTGGCCGCGAGAATTACTTCCTGTTTCTGTTCGTCTCTCAGGCCTCGGTCCCACTGGCGCTGCGAGTAGCCATAGGGTTCCCTCGGAATTGTCGCCGTGAGAATGGTGACGGCAACAATGCTGGCCGCAATGAGGCCTACCAGGACCCCGATGGCATGATGCTTCATAGAGATAGCAGACACATCAGTATCGCTACTGGTGCGCACCGGCTGCCAGTAAGTCAGGAGGATGTAAACCATGTACGCGGTAAAGACAAGATACGCGCCGAACTCGATTCGGGTAAAAACGATTGTCAGAAGGACGATGGCTGCGACAATGCCCCAGAAGGCTGTCGAGTACGGCGGGTATTCCTGTTCAACGGCCCCGGCCCTTGGCGATACATGGCTCCACATGATGAACCACAGCGTAGACATCAACAGCCACATAAAACTGTATTGATAGGCAACTAACTGCCAGGGCTGGAACAGGAAGAATATCCCTGTGAAGATACCAAAGATGGACAATACCTCGACTGGACGATGGGTACGATAGGGGAGTTTGCCGCTAAACCGGATCACGACCATGAAAATCAACAGGATGAACAGCAGGATGATCGCGATGAAGACGCCCAAAAACGGCAGCGCCTGAATTAGAACACCCTCCATCTGGCTCTCTGTAAGGAAAATGGGAAGGATAAACGGGAGTACAAACCCAGCAATCACAACCGCCAGCGCAGACGTCCCCAGATTTCGAATTGGTCCCATGTATTTTTTCGGTAACATGCGGTTTCCTATGCTAAGAGCTGCTTTAAGAAAACTAAGCCATCCCTTGCCAGATCATCCTGGCTCGCTTCGAATGGACGCCAGATTGCGGCAGCACGGGCAATGGTCTTCACTTTGTCTGTAAACGATTCGATCACAACAGGCCCGTCATAGTGGATGTCGTGCAATGCCGCCGCTACATCATCCCACGTCACATTTCCGTTACCGGGTGCCCCACGATCGTTCTCGCAGGCGTGGAAGTGACACAGGCGGTCGCCAGTAGCCCGGATGGCATCTCCCAGAGATTTTTCCTCGATGTTCATGTGGAAGCTATCCAGCATGATCTTGCAGGACGGGCTGCTAACCCGGTCAACCACTTCGATGGCTTGACTTGCCAGGTTGATGAAGCTGGTTTCGAAGCGGTTTAGCGGCTCGATGCCCATGACAGCGCCTCTGTCTTCGGCGTAATGGGCGAGTTCGGTCATGTGCTTAACGAGCAAGTCGACATCTCGTTTGCGCTCATCCGCCGGTTGCTGCCAAACGCGGCCCACGGCAGAGTACATCGGCCCAACCAAATTCGTGCCGCCGAGTGTGCTCACAGCATCGATGCAGTGCCTGAGATACGTCACACCATTTTGCCGAATCGCCTCGTCCTCATGAATCAGATCGCGATCTGGCCCCATCGCAGCACAAACGCTAATGCCCAGGTCGTGGTCTTTGACGATTTGTGCGCCACGCTCGTAGTCCATGTCGTCTGTGTCCTCGATACCAAATTCGATCCAGTCGAAGCCCATCGACTTGACCTTTGGCACGAGCTTCTCGAACTCTTCAGTTGTAGTTGGAGAAACCCACACCCAGGCATTCACACCAAATTTCATGTTAGCTCTCCTCCACGATGCGCACGCCGCTCGTGTCGAAGTAGTGCAGCCGCTGCGAATTCACATTGAAGCGAATGGTTTCGTCTAGCTTGACATTCGTTACACCCGGGACAACGCTCAGCAAAGTCTGCTGCCCAGAACGAATGTGCACAATCGTTTCGACCCCGAGCGGTTCCGTCAGCACGACCTCGCCGCCGAACTGCCCATCACCCCTTAGCTCGATGTCCTCCGGGCGAATACCCAGCAGGAAATCTGACGGCAACGACCCGTCGGATATTGGCATGTGCAATTCGCTCTCACGGATGTGGATATTGCCGTTTTCTCTGCCAGCATTGAGCAGGTTTATACGCGGCGTACCGACTAGATTCGCCACAAACGTCGTCGCTGGGCGGTCATAAATGTCGTGGGGTGTGCCGATTTGGATGATTTCTCCGTGATTTAAGACCGCAATCCGATCGGCCATCGTCAGGGCTTCTATTTGATCGTGTGTCACGAAGAGTGTCGTGCTGTGTTGCGTCTTCTGGATGTGTTCCAACTCTACCCGTAACGACTCGCGCAATTTGGCATCCAAATTCGACAGTGGTTCATCCATAAGGTAGATGCGTGGGTTACGGACAATAGCACGCCCAATCGACACTCGTTGCATCTCGCCACCGGAGAGTTTGGCTGTTTTGCGATCGAGCAGGTGAGTGATACGCAGTTTTTCGGCGGCGTCTGCAATGCGCCTCTCGATTTCGCGCTTGTCGATGCGCCGCATGGGCGACTTCAACGGGAAGGCAAGGTTATCTGCAACGGTCATGTTCGGGTACAGCGAGTATTGCTGGAATACAAATGCAACATCACGGTCGGAGGGCGAAACGGTGTTCATGTTCGTGCCATCGAACGTCACATCGCCCGTATCCTGTTTTTCTAGACCGGCGATAACCCGTAACGTGGTTGTTTTTCCTGCACCGGTTGGCCCCAACAGCACGAAAAACTCACCGTCTTTAATATCGAGGCTCACATTGTTCAGGGCCATGACCTCATCGAACTTGACCGTGATATCTTGCAATGTCACATCACTCATGGCCGTTCTCCTGGTGCAAGGCAACTTCCGACCGTGGGTCGAAAAAGCGGATCATGCTCGGGTTGACGTCGAAGCGAAGTTGTTCGCCCATCTCGTATACGTCCTGCCGACCCACGCGGGCATGGACAATGTCCTCTGTGCCGATATCGAGGTGTAGCATCGAAAAGCCGCCGTGCAGGTCTTCTGCATAGACCGATGACACAAGCTGCCCGGTTCCGTTCACGGTCACGGCTTCGGGTCGAAAGCCAATCACGACATCACCATTATTGCCAATCTTCTCCTCCATCGTGGAAACCCACTCTTGGGGGACGGCATAAGTCATATCGTCGATGTGCACGTGTTTGTCGTAGTACTTCCCGGGGATGAGGTTCATCCCCGGGCTGCCGATAAAGCGGGCCACAAACAAATTCGATGGATTGTGATAGACCTCGGCAGGTGTGCCAATCTGCTGCACCTCAGCGTTGGACATCACCACAATGCGATCGCCCATCGCCATGGCTTCGACCTGGTCGTGCGTCACATAAACCGTCGTCGATTCTTGATCGATGTGGAGTTGTTTAATTTCTGCACGCATCGATTCACGGAACTCGGCATCCAATGCGCCGAGCGGCTCATCCATGAGGAAGGCGGCTGGCTGCCGAACGAGCGCCCGTGCCAGTGCGACACGCTGTTGGTCGCCGCCACTTAGCCCACCCGGGCGTGAATCCAGCAGGTGTTCGATGCGCAGCATCTTCGCGACCTTCGCGACGAGTTGTTTGACACTTTCTCTCGACTCGCCCTGTGCTTGTAGCGGAAACGCGATGTTCTCGCGCGCCGTCATATGGGAGTAAAGGGCAAAAAACTGGAACACAAACGCGATATTGCGATCACTGGGATTGAGCCAGGTTACGTCTTTGTCATCGAACAGGATGCTCCCACCGCTGACAGCCTCTAACCCTGAAATCATTCGCAGGGTGGTAGTCTTGCCACAACCCGATGGCCCCAGCAACACGATGAACTCGCCATGATCGATCGTCATGTTCAACGGCTTGACAGCCTGGAACTCATCGAACCGCTTCTCCACGTTTTCAAGTTTGATCGTTGCCATGATGTCTCTATCCCTTGCGGATTGCGCCGAATGTCACACCGCGGAGTAGGTGTTGCCGCAGCGCAAACGTCACGATGATGACCGGGATAAGGAATACGAGCGAACCCGCAGCAATCGCCGCCCACTCCACACCACCCGTGCCGATACGCGATGGAATAAACGGCGGTGCGGTACGCGCACTGTCCTGCGACAACATCAGCGCGAACGCATACTCGTTCCATGCGAAGATGAAGCTGAACACGGTCGTTGCCGCGATGCCCGTCACGGCCTGGGGCAATACAACGCGCCAGAAGGCTTGCAAGCGTGTGTAACCGTCTACGAGGGCGGCCT
>CAYSVE010000453.1:0-5236 GCA_964434365.1 uncultured Anaerolineaceae bacterium
CATCGCCGCCAACATCGCCGTCGCCGACACCATCTCCACCATCACCGCCGTCGCCACCAACGCCGCCATCATCGCCGACGCCGCCATCACCATCTGGATCGGAGCCGTCGGTTTCCCACTCGGGCGCGGATGAAAACACCACATTCGACAAATCTGCCGAGAGTACCAGCGTCCACTCGAAGGGTGAGGTGCCCGTGCCGCTTTGCGTCATGCGGCTGCCATCGATATTGCGCGGCGCGAAGAACGCGCTCGTCTGTATCCGCACACCGCCTGCACTATCGCTAATGCCGGTGATGGTCACCGTGTTCGAGTTGCCGCTGTTCAGCACCGCCGAGATAAACGCCGCTCCGGTGGGGTCGCCCGTGTTTGGGTCGATGCGAACCAGCACCGAAATCACCGGGCCGCCGCTGCCATACGAGCGCGTCCAGCTCTGGTTGTTGCCGCTGGCCGCCGAGGTTAACGGCTGGCCGGTGAACCCGCCATCGACGGACATGTACACGTAGATGTTCGTACCGTCGCTGTAAAGCGCCCGTGCCCGACTATCGACGCCGGTTGTCTCGTAGGTATCCACACAGAATACCTCCGCGCCCGTCCCGGCATCGAAGGCCGTCACCAGCGGGTTCTGGTTGATGCCCGTCACCTGGTCGTAGCCCGCATAGTAGTTCGCGCCGTTTACCGTAATCTGCGCGACACCGCTCGCCATCAACGTCGTCTCGTCGTCGCTGCAAGCGACGTTCGCGCTGCCGAAATCGGTTTGAGCACTCGCCGGGGCGGCCACCGCCAGCAACAACACCCCGAGCATCAGCCATTTTCGCACGCGCTTACCTCCCACATTGCAAAATTTATTCCCAGGGTGGCATTGTAACCCAGGGCGCAATAAATCGACCACATACCTGCGCTAACGTTTGGAAATCGGCATGTGTCATGCGTATCGGTGTTTTTCTGTGCAGGAAGCAGGGGGTGGGCGGGTTCATCGCGGCACCGGTTCGGCGAGGTGCTTGGCAGGGGCGGTGGTGTGCGCGACCTACACTTACCCCGGTGATGTGCTGCAAAAAGTGTCCTTCGATAGCGCAGCGCGGGTGAATCGCCGCGCTTGCTTGGCTTAGTCGTGGAAGCCCTTGCCGTCGAGGATTTTTTGGGTATAGCGTTCCACGCGCGCCGTCCGCGTCTTCGATTGCTTGGCCCCTGCAAAATACAGGATGTAACCACGTTGCCGCCCGGGCGTGAGGGCCTCGAAGGCCGCTTTGAGGGCGGGGTTTTCGTCGAGCGCAACTTGAAATTCGTCGGGGATTTCGAACGCGGAGGTGCTCTTGTATTGCACCTTTAGCCCGGCCTTCTCGACTTCGATGGCCTCGGCGACCAGCGCTTTGATGGTCGGCTCCATTTCGCGGATTTCGCCCACCGTTTTGAACTGAAGCTGCCGGTCGGCCTGCATGTTCTCCGTCTGCTGGATGAGCACACCCTCGGCGTCTTTCAGCAGCACCCCTTTGAAGAAGCCGAGCACGCAATACCCCTTCAGCGCGCTGAGCATCACCACGTTGTTGCCGTCGTAGGTGTAGCAGGGGAAGCTCCACTTGAGTTCTTCGGTGAGGTCGGTTTCTAGCAGGATGCGCCGCAATTCGGCGAGTTGGGGTTGCCAACTGTTGACCTTACACTCGGGTGTCGCGTACAGCGGGCACCGTCCGCAGCCGTCGACGAAATAGGGATCGACCGCAGGGTTCGCGTTGCTGTTTGTCATCGCAGGGGGCCTCGTAAACTCGTGTCAAACACATGTTCTATCGGCAAGCGTACAATGCGCTCGAACATTCGTCAACAGGTGACGTTTGGCGGGTGCGTAAACGGCCCATTTGCGGCATGCTATACGCACAGTAAACGACCCGAGAAGACCCCACCATGACCCTACACCTCGATCACATCGTCGTTGCCGTGGCCGACCTCGACCGCGCCAGCGAAGACTATCGCGCGCTGGGCTTCACCGTGAATAAGGGCGGCACCCACGCCAACCGCGCGACCCACAACGCGCTCGTCGTCTTCGAAGATGGCACGTACATCGAACTGCTGGCCCCCACCGGCGAAGACCCACTGCCCGGCCTCATCGACTTTGGGCGGATGCTGCGGCCCGACGAAGGGCTGACCGGCTTCGCGCTGCGTACCGACGACATCGACGCGGAGGCGGCGCGGTTGCGTGCAGCGGGCTTCGCGGTGGGGGCGGTCGTCCCCGGCAGCCGCCAGAAGGGCGACCGGCTCATCGAGTGGAAGCTGGCGCTCATCGATGATGGGTTTGCGCCGTTTTTGATACAAGACATGACGCCGCGCGCCTGGCGCGTGCCCACCGACGCCGAGGTCGTCATGCACGCAAACCGCGCGCTGGGGATGCCTGCTGTCGTCTACATCATCCGAAACATGAAAATTCTGCGAACGCACTTTAGTAGATTGCTAGGTGTTCCGGTGCGCGAAGAGGAACAACGGCTTGGTTGCATCGTTATTCAACCGGTAGAGGATGGAACGGGCGGTCTTGCAGGTGTCGAATTGGCCGGTGAGGTCGGCGATCTTTCGATGGACAAAACACACGGGGTCCAGTTTTTTGTCGCGGGGCAGTAGCGTGCGATTTCCGCGCGTCCGTGCCATACTCGGCGGCATTTCGCCCCCTCAGCATAGACACCCGTAGACTCCATACAGATGTGTGCGTCGGTGGTGTCTAACTCGCGTAGTCATGTATCAAGCTGTTTCCAGCCGGTGTGTGTATTGCTCACCTTCCGATGCATGGCGGATTCGCCAATGAGAACCACAATATCCAGTGTACGTTTTGAAACGTCGATGCCAACGCTGGTGGTCATACGACACCCCTTCTTGAGTTTTCAATAGCGAAGTGACCACATCACGCGAGCGATCTTCATACTTGTATGCAAGATAGTTGCTCATGATGCTGCCCGAAGTATCTCTGCGTGAGTGAAGGCGGCGGCTCATCACCTGGTCGTAGTCGGACAAAGTCCGCACAATAGCCATTCCAGCCTGCACACCTCCATGTGGCACCAGGTCAAATCTAAGTATGATCTGGTTAGAAATAATATAATCGATTTACTGGAAGTGGGAGCTGATGGGTGTTTTAATACCCATACAGCCTCACCACTCCCCTGTGGTTGAATTTATCACCTGATAACAGGTGGCTATTCACATAATCATATTGGCTCTTGTCACGAATGTGTGAGCTACAGGCCGAAACCCCTTCTAGGGTGAACTTCAGTCCACCGCGTTCACAGTTTTGGTAGATGAGCCATCACATTTTTTGGATACGATGGTTTGCAAACTTAAATCAAGTGCTTATCCGCCAGAGTAGAAGCGATCGACACTGACACTTGTTAGCTTCTGTTCACTAAATTGGAAATTAATGGCATACAAATTTGCGCTCCATTTCTCAGTGTTTGCGAAACAATCCAATGCGCCGTCTACATCGTTGGCTTCTGCCGAAAATTCTCGAAATTCATTACATCTCAAGCCATATCTTGGGTCCTCTGCTACCTCTAACACGTCCTCTAGATATGACTCATCCAGCTGAAACATACCTACTAGAAAAGTCTCGACTTCATCTGTGGTTTGAAATTGAGAAAAATATGGTTGAGGTGAAAGCAAGTATATCGATAACACAGCCACGACAGCTGTAATCAAGAAAATTGTGAATAACCTGATTGTATTCTTCATTGATTGACACTTCCTGAAATATCTAATCTAGGCAGATTTTAGGTGTAGTATCCCCCTATATCTATAGAGAGATACTATAATAAATTTTTATTCGACTGTTGGATCTGTAGCATTGATCACCTGACCTTCAACATACAAATACCCGTTCAAGCTCATCGGACGGCTCATCAGCCCCTCGAACGGATCAAGCGCGGTGAACACGCCGCTGCTCGGTGCGTAGTAGCGTGCGCGCAGGTACAGCAGGGCGTTGGCGTCGGCCCACTCACCGGTGGTGCCGAAGTCCGTTTGGGCGATGGGCACACAGATGCAGCGATTTGTGGTGCGAGCGTTACTTTTTCATCTGCGTCCACGTAGAATAACGGTCATTAAACCGGTGAGGGGGCATGAATATGCAGTTGGCCGAACGCGAGAAGCAGCTCGAACAGCTCGTTACGTTATTTGACGCAGCCAAACAGGGACGCGGCCAAATCGTGCTGGTAGCAGGTGAGGCGGGCATCGGCAAGACAGCCCTGGTCAAACAGTTTCGTACCCTGTGTGACGACCACGCAGCGTTTTTGTGGGGGATGTGCGACGACCTGTACACACCCCAGGCGCTCGCGCCGTTCTACGACATTGCGTTCCAGCTTGGGGGCGAACTGGCCAATAGCCTGCCCGATGCATCCAACCTGCGTCTCATCGGCCATACCCTGCTTACCACGCTTCAGGGTCAACCCGAACCCAGCATCGTGGTGATCGAAGACATCCACTGGGCAGACGAGGCGACCCTCGACCTGATCCACTTTTTGGGCCGCCGCATCGAGCGGTTGCCGCTGATGGTGATCCTCACAGTGCGCGACAACTACACCTTGCAAACGCAGTCCTTGCAGGCTGTGCTTGGCAACCTGCCCCCCGCCACCACCACACGTGTCGAACTTAAGGCGCTGAGTGCCGACGCGGTGCGCCAATTGGCTGAAAGCGTAAGCCGTAACGACGGGGCGGAAATTTACCGGCTGACGGGCGGCAATGCCTTCTACGTGTCTGAAATGTTGGCCTCCACCAGCGATACACTCCCCCGCACGGTGCGCGATGCCGTGTTAGCCCGGGCGGCGCGGCTCTCAGCGGTGGCGCGGCATATCCTAGACGTTGTGTCAATCGTGCCGAACCATGCGGAGGAGTGGCTGATTCGTGCAGCGGTGGATGCCAAAGCGGGTGCGCTGGCCGAGCTGTTGCGGAGTGACATAATCACCCTGGACGACGGCTACTTCGCGTTTCGGCACGAACTGGCGCGGCGGGCCGTCGCGGAGGCGCTGCCGGTTACAGCGGCGCGGGAACTGCACCGGGCGATTTTCGGGGTGCTGCGCCAAGGGCAGGACGTGGCCCTGGCACGCCTCGTTCATCACGCCGGGCAGGGCGGCATCGGCGAGGCGGTCGTTGAACTGGCCCCAAAGGCGGCCCGTCAGGCGGCGGCAGTCAGCGCTTACCGCGAAGCCGCCGCCCATTACGCCACTGCCCTGCGCTACAAGCACCTGCTGGCAGCCGAAACGCACGCCCAGATTCT
>CAYSVE010000454.1:0-5223 GCA_964434365.1 uncultured Anaerolineaceae bacterium
AATGGCTCGCCGTATGAGTTTCTGTCGCGCCTGGTGCTCAGCAAGCGGTCGATTTCGCCGCTGGACGAGCCGCAGGTGCTGTATATGCTGCTACAAATACGCCCCGGCGACGAGCTTCCTGATGAAAAGGCAAGCGCGGGTACGGCGCTAAACCTCACCCTTGTTCTGGACATCAGCAAGTCGATGGATGGCCGTCGCCTGGAAAAAGTGCAGACCGCAGCCGGAAAAATCATCGACCAGCTTGGTGGCGAGGATATTCTGTCCGTCGTTACGTTCAACGACTACGCCGAAGTGATTATCCCGGCGAAACGCGTGACTGACCATGGGAAATTACGGGCACGCCTGAGCATGATGAAAGCCCGTGGCGGCACCGAAATCTACCAGGGGTTGAAGGCAGGCCGCGCCGAGAACCGCCGCTACCTCGGCCCGAAGATGGTGAACCATGTGCTGCTGCTCACCGATGGTCGCACGTACGGCGATGAGGACAAGAGCATCGAACTGGCTCGGGAGATGGCCAAGGACGGCGTAGGGGTTAGCGCGATGGGCCTGGGCAGCGAGTGGAACGATAAGTTCCTCGATGAGCTTGCCTCGGTTACAGGTGGTAGCTCGGAATACATTCGTTCGGTGCGCGATGTGGTGCCGTTCCTCGACGATCATGTGCGCAATCTATCGAACGCGTTTGCCGAACGCCTGAGCATGACGGTTGCGACCGACCCCGATATCGAACTTGAAATGGCGTTTAAACTGGCCCCAAGCCCGCAACCGATTTCGGCAGAAGAGGGTACGCTACAGCTGGGGAGCCTGGTGCCGGAGCGCCCGATTTCGGTGCTGTTGCAAGTGCAGTTGCCGGCCAAGCCACCGTTTGGCTTTCGATCCCTCATTCGGCTGGTTGTGCAAGGCGACATCCTTGCGAACAAAGAGCAGCGACATCAGGTCGTCACCGATGTGTCGATAGAGGTCGGTAAGGATACCGCGATCGACGAGCCACCGGCTGCTATCCTCGATGCCCTTGGTAAACTCACGCTATACCGCATGCAAGAGCGCGCCAATCAGGCCCTCGAAGAGGGCGATGTCGACACGGCAACCAACATCTTGAAGGCACTGGGCACGCGCTTGATGGAGGTTGGCGAAGAGGAACTCGGCACCCAGGCCCTTCGCGAAGCGCATAACCTAACCATGACGAGCAAGTTATCCGAAGAAGGCCAGAAGGATATGAAGTACGGGACGCGTAGCCTCGTAACCCGGGGGCGGGCTGTGCTTCCTGCTGGTTTCGATAATGAGGTCTAAACAGCGCCCATGATCACTTGTCCAAATTGCAGACGAGACAACCTCGAAGGTGCCTTGTTCTGTCAATTTTGCAACAAGCCATTGATCGACATCACAACCCAGGAAACGGAGTCGCCCTCATCGCTTAGGCCGGTCGAATATGATCCCAATGCGGCCCTCGTGTTGCACGTACGGGGTGCCACCGAACCGCTACCCATTCCATCGGTAACGCGCGCGGTATTGGGGCGCTACGACAACACCAGCGAGACCAACCCCGATGTCGACCTGATGCCGTTCGGTGCGATGAAGAAGGGCGTCTCGCGTTTGCACGCGGCCATCGAACGCGGTGAGGATGTCCTCACGGTGATCGACCTCGGGAGTGCCAACGGAACCTACATCAATGGGCGTCGATTGGTGGAAAACCAGCCGCGCATATTGCGCGACGGCGACGAAATTCGGCTGGGCAGGCTTATCACGCACCTGTACGTGAAGTGACCGGGTTATTGGAAACGAGACGCTGAGATGATGATGTGCAATTGGGCTTGGCATCAACCGACGGCAGCCTTGCGAGAAACCAGATTTAAACTTAAACTAACGACCTCTCAGCATTGAGGAATTAATTGGAATGATTACCTGCCCCAACTGCAATCATCATCACCGCGAAGGGTATTTGTTCTGCGAGAATTGTGGTGGCCCGCTCGGGAGCAAGGATATCCAGATTGAGAAGGGCACCATCGTCCTGAACAAGGCTAGCCAGGATTTAATGGAACAAGCGATGCGCCCGAACCTTTCTACCCTTCAAGCCGAAGACCACGGACTGGGTGTGGTGCTGCCGCAAGAGCTACGGGTAACCCACGATGCAGTCATCGAGTTGCATGTGGCGGATGCCGAAATGCCCATCGTACTCGCTGCGACCGGGCGCACAGTGCTTGGGCGCAGCGACTCGCGAAGTGCCAACCGTCCCGATGTCGATCTTTCGCCATACAACGCCATCAACAACGGGGTCTCGCGGATACACGCCGCTATCGATAGCACGGATAACACCCTGACGGTTGTCGACCTGGGGAGTTCGAACGGCACCTACCTTAACGGTCGAATGCTGACGGTCAACCAACCCAGCATTCTACGCAACGGCGATGAAATAAGTTTCGGTAGCCTGGTCACCCATATTCACCTGGCCCATTAACCAAGAACTGTTTACCCCGAAACCCGATGAACCGGCTATAAAGCTGGGCTATACTTAGGGTATCGGTTTCTGAAGTTGAGGAATTGACGCACATGATTATCTGCCCCAACTGCCAGTTCGAAAACCGTGAAGGCTTTCTGTTCTGCGAAAACTGTGGCAACCCACTGGGCACAGAGGACATCAAAGCCGCGAAGGGAACGATAATACTGGGGAGAACCAGCACGAACCTTTCGGCAAAGGCAACCTGGGGCACCGCGCGCCTTAACCGCGATTCCTTAGTTGTCCTTCACGTCCGCGATGCCCGCGAGTCGGTCGAAGTCGAGGCGGCTCAGCGTACGGTGCTTGGCCGGTCCGATTCGACGAGTGCCACGAAACCCGATTTAGACCTGACCCCGTACGGCGCCCTTGAAAAAGGCGTCTCGCGGCTGCACGCCGCTATCGACCGCAGCGATGACACACTCACCATCGTCGATATGGGGAGTTCCAACGGCACCCACCTTAACGGGCAACGGCTGGTGGCGAACCAACCCCGTGTATTGCGCGATGGCGATGAGATTCGCCTCGGTAAGCTCATCGCGCATATTTACTTCAGGTAACCCAGCAGCAACTATTGGCGTTTGACTGGCCGTTTGGTACAGTCTGCAAATCATAAGGCAAAGGTCATCACATGATCACGATTATTTTGCACGTCTCTAACTCCGAACCCATCAAGGTCGATGTCGAGGAACTTCCGAACCCGAAAGATGTCGCCATCATTGGCACGAACCCGCGAGATAAGACCGATAAAGAGCCTGTATGGCTCGACGAAGGTGTCACCACGGTGATCTTCCCATGGCATCGAATCAATTACGTTCAGGTTCTGCCAGACCCCGGTGCCGAGGATGAGTTGCTGACGTTCTACCGCGAAGAATAAGAAGGATATAACCGACTATGGCTGCCAATGTGCCGCGCGGTACCCAGCGAGACGGCAAACGCATTCTTGTCGTCGATGATGAACCGCGTATGGTGAGTATGATACGGATGAACCTCGAACTCGAGGGGCATCAAATTTTGGAGGCACACAACGGCCTCGAAGCGCTGGAGGCGATTCGCACGAAGTTGCCAGACGTCGTGCTGCTGGATGTGATGATGCCCGAACTCGATGGCTTCGAAACGTTGCGAATGCTGCGCGAATTCTCGAACATCCCGGTGATTATGCTCACCGCGAAGGGCGAGGAAAACGACAAGGTATATGGCCTCGAACTTGGGGCCGACGACTACGTCTCGAAGCCATTTGGCCCACGCGAGCTTTCCAGCCGCATCAAAGCCGTGCTGCGCCGCTCCGAGATGCCCTCCAACACGCCAGACCAGGCCGTGCTGCAAATCGACGACCGCCTGAGTGTGGACTTCAACCGGCGCGAGGTCATCGTCAACGGCGAGCATGTGAAGCTACGCCCCACCGAATATCGACTGCTCTACCACCTCATCGAAAACGCTGGTTGGACGGTGCCACACGAGCAATTGCTGGCGAAGGTGTGGGGTTACGAGTATCGTGATGAGGCGCATTACGTGCGTTTGTACGTGAACTACCTGCGCGACAAAATCGAAGAAAATCCGTCCAGCCCCAAGTACATCCTCACCGAGCGGGGCGTCGGCTACCGCTTCGTGGATTTCCGCGACCGCGAGTAGTCTGATAGGGTCGGGTTCGCGCGTTGAACCCGGCCTGAACCCGCATACAAAACTCAAATATCACACAGATATTGTTCTGACAACGCCCGGGTATCCTCTGAATCGTAATGAAATCACGAGATGAAAAGGGGATTATACCTATGAGCAAGATTGTCGGTATCGACCTCGGTACAACCAACTCGGTTGTTGCCGTGATGGAAGGCGGCGAGGCCGTCGTCATCAGCAATGCGGAGGGGCACCGCACGACCCCCTCCGTCGTGGCGTTCACCAAGGACAAGGAGCGCATCGTGGGGCAGGCTGCCAAGCGCCAGGCTGTCGTCAACGCGGACAACACGGTCTTCTCCGTGAAGCGCCTGATGGGCCAGAAGTTCGCCGATTTGACGGATGAAACGAAAGCGCTACCCTACACTGTTAAGGCTGGCCCTAGCGGCGACGCCCAGGTGAGCATCGGCGCGACTGGCCGCGACTACACACCGCAGGAGATCAGCGCGATGATCCTCGGCAAGCTCAAGCGCGACGCCGAAGCCTACCTCGGTGAAACGGTTACCAAGGCTGTGATTACCGTTCCGGCCTACTTCAACGACAGCCAACGCCAGGCCACCAAGGACGCCGGGAAGATCGCTGGTTTGGAAGTGCTGCGCATCATCAATGAGCCGACTGCCGCTTCGCTGGCCTATGGCCTGGACAAGAAGACGTCCGAGACGATTCTCGTTTTCGACCTGGGTGGCGGTACGTTCGACGTGTCCATCCTCGAGGTCGGTGATGGCGTCATCGAAGTGCAGGCTACCAGCGGCGACTCGCAGCTTGGCGGTGACGACTGGGACCAGGTTATCGTGGACTGGCTCGCGGACGAGTTCAAGCGCGAGCAGGGCATCGACCTGCGCAACGACCGTCAGGCCCTTCAGCGCCTGAAGGAAGCTGCCGAGAAGGCCAAGATCGAGCTTTCCAGCACCGTGAGCACCGAGGTGAACCTGCCGTTCATCACCGCCGATGCGACCGGCCCGAAGCACCTCACCATGACGGTGACGCGCGCCAAGTGCGAGCAGCTCAGTGCAAACCTCATCGAGAAGCTGCGCGGCCCGGTAAACATGGCCCTCAGCGAT
>CAYSVE010000455.1:0-5192 GCA_964434365.1 uncultured Anaerolineaceae bacterium
CCCAGGCCGTTAAATCGGGATAATGCCATAAACAACCTTTTTTCAATATTTTGAACCAAAATGTAGCGACTTTTTGAAAAAAAGTCAACAATCCTGTAAAATGTGCATGATATGGCATTTAAATTGCGCCAAAAAGTACAAGCCGCCGTGAAATAGAATGTAACTCGTGCAATTTATTGAACAAAAATGAGTTATTAGTGAGGGTTTGATGAGTGAACAGCACCTATCTATCATTGGGGAAAAGCTGCGCACTGCGCGACAGGCTTCTGGCCTCACCCTGCGCGAACTCGGCGAGAAAGCCGACGTCAGCCCTAGCCTCATCAGCCAAATCGAAAACGGCAAATCCAACCCATCGGTCATGACGCTGCACCACATTGCAGGGGCACTCAACATGCCGGTTACCGATCTGTTCCCCAACGATGCCACCAGCGCTCCACCCGTACCCACGGTAGATAACGGACCGCAGGCCACCGTTACCATGGCGATGTCCCCCAGCGAAGCGCGTACCGAAACCAATCCGTTGGCCGTCTCGGTTGCGGGGTCGGTGTTGGGCGACTTATTGCCCAGGGGTCAAAAGGTACTGCGTGCCACCGACCGCCCCGCCATCGAATTGATGGGCGATGTCGTGTGGGAGCGACTCACCGCCGAGGCGATAAACGGTGCAGAATTTTTGCAGATTCACTACCCACCGGGCACGTCCTCCGGGCCGGCCCTCAGTAATCACTCGGGGCGAGAGTTTGGCATCGTGCTAGCCGGCGTGCTAACGTTAGAACTCGGCTTCGACACTCACGTGCTACACCCCGGCGACTCAGTCATTTTCGATTCCATCACACCACATCGGTTATCAAACACAGGCGATTCCGTGCTCCAGGCCATATGGGTGTTGCTAACCCATACGCCGGGGCGAACGTAGCCTGCTGTTTCTAACATCATCGAAGATTCTGTATAAAAGGGAAAAAGCTTTTATGGCAGTAGAAATTCCAGATACGCATATCGACCTGCTGGAGGGCAAGGTGTACGTCACACTCGTGACGATGATGGCCGATGGTCAACCGCAGGCCACGCAGGTGTGGGCCAGTATCGAGGACGGCATCGTGTATGTGAACACCGCCGTGGGCCGCCAGAAGGACAAGAATATGCAAGCCAACCACAAAGTCACCCTCATGGCGGTGGACCCCGAAAATGCCTACCGTTGGCTGGAAGTACGCGGCAAGGTCATCTCGCGAACAACCGAGGAAGACGGCCCCGAAGCGCTGGCGCACGTCAATGCGCTGGCGAACACCTACGAAGGGGTAGACGAGTACTTCGGCGGTTTTGCCCCGGCTTCGTTGCGCGATGTGCAAAAGCGTGTGAAGATTGGGATCGAACCGGTGAAGGTGACATCGTTCCTGAAGCCCGGTTGATCCGACTGCATTTCACGTCAACAAACCAGACAACTTAAATTCCTTAAGGAGTGTAACACGCATGAAAACCAAACTTTCCGCACTTGTGCTCGTCATCGTGCTCGTTGTTTCCGCACTAGGCGGTTACAGCTACGCGCAGGATGAAGACCCCATCGTCATCGGCGGCACGCTCGGCCTCACGGGCGCGTTTGCCGGCCCCTCTGCCGACTATGAAGCTGCCTACGACCTGTGGCTGGACCAGGTCAATGCGCGCGGTGGCATTCTCGGTCGCCCGGTGGAAATGATCATCTACGACGACGAGAGCACCCCGGCTACCGCACAGGCCCTTTACCAACGCCTCATCAACGAAGACGACGTGGACCTTCTCCTTGCGCCATACACGACGTTCGTCGGTGGTAGCATCATCCCCATCGCCGAAAGCAACGAAATGGTCCTGTGGAACGGCGGCTTCGTCGGCATCGAACTGTTCCGCAACACCGATTGGATGGTGGGCGGCTACACCTACCAGGAACCCGAGTACCCCGCAGGCGTCTTCGAGCTGATCCGCGCCATGCCCGAAGAGGAGCGCCCGACGCGCATGGGCATCGTCACTGCGCAGAACCCCTTCACCCTGGTGATCCGTGATGGCTTCGAGGAACTGCCGGGTGTCGTCGAACAAGCTGAGGAACTCGGCATGGAAGTGGTGATGAACGAAGAGTACCCCGGCAACGTCAACGACGTCACAGCGCTCATTCAGCAGGCACGCGCCAACGATGTCGAGGTATTCATGGTGCTTGCCCTGCCCAACGACGGTTTCCTCTTCGCTCGCACCGCCGACGAACTCGGCTACAACCCGCCGCTCTACTGCTCCTGCGGTAGCCAGGTGACCAGCCTGCCCGCCTGGGCCGATCTCGGTGAGGCTGGCAACGGCATCGTCAGCACCACCATGGCCTGGCCCACAGACGAGTATGCCGAACTGGACGTGCTGCTAGAATACTTCCAGGCTGAGCTTGGCTACGCCGAACTCCCGTCCTACGGCGCGGTTGCGTACGGTATCCTCCAGGTGCTAGAGCAGGCCGTGAACGAGGCCGAAACGCTGGACCAAGCTGAACTGCGCAACTTCATAGAGGGCCGCACCTTCGAGACGGCCAACGGCCCCATGACCTACGATGAGAACGGCGTCCCGGCCTTCAACGCGATTACGGTACAGTTTATCGACGGCGGTAACGTGGTCATCTGGCCACCGGAGCGCGCCACTGGCGTGTGGGTTTACCCCCATCCGTTTTGGCTTTCATTCCCGTTTGTTCGGGGGGGGCGCTGCCTCGGCGTCGTCCCCCCCGGCGACCACTAAGCACAACACATGGCAACCCTACTAAACATTCACGACTTACATAAGAGCTTTGGCGGCATTATGGCCGTGAACCACGTCTCGTTCACGCTAGAACCCGCGACGATACTCGGCCTCATCGGCCCGAATGGCAGCGGCAAAACCACCACGCTGAATATGATCAACGGGGTATACACCCCCGATGGCGGCGAAATTCTCGTCGAGGGCGAAACGGCAACCCGCCAGAAGCCCCACCAACTCATGAAGCGTGGCATCGTGCGCACTTTCCAAAACGCGCACGTGTTCAAAACCGTGACGGTGTACCAGAACATGATGGTGCCCCTCCTGCATGAGGATGTCCCGGCGGACGAAGCCGATGAGGCCGCGATGCGCCTGCTGGCCTTCGTTGGCCTTGAGGAAAAAGCCGACATCCCCGCCAGCGAACTGAGCGGCGGCCAGCAAAAACTGCTGGAGTTCGCGCGCGCACTAATGGTGCAGCCCAAACTCGTGCTCATGGACGAGCCATTCGGCGGGGTTCATCCCGAAATCAAATCGATGATGATTAGCCGCATCCGCGAAATGCAGGAGCAAGGCGTCGCATTTTTGATCGTCAGCCACGAAATTCCAAACTTGATGGAACTGTGCCAGCGCATTATATGCCTCAACTACGGCACCCTCATCGCCGATGGCACACCACGCGAGGTTAGCCAGGACGATGACGTGATCGAGGCGTATTTGGGGCACTAGGGGCCGGGCGAGTTTGCATCTCGCCGACACACTACCGGCAATAGATGATCCGCTCGGCGGGCTTTGCATCACGGAGAAAAGATTTTATGACGACTACCCCACCCAGCCTGAAAATGGAAAACGTCGAGGCGGGTTATTACGCCAACGACCTTGTGCTCGACGATGTGACGATACACGCCCAACCGCAAAAAGTGACCGTCATTTTGGGGCCGAACGGCTCCGGGAAATCGACGACGCTGCGTGTGATGAGCGGCGTACTACCACCGCGCACGGGCCGCGTGTACCTCGGCGACCGCGACATCACGCGCGTAGCGACGCATCAACGGTTGCGCGAGGGCATTGCGCTGCTACCACAGGGCCGGTCGACCTTCCCCGACATGTCCGTTCACGAGAACTTGCAGGTCGGCGCGTGGACGTTGTTCCGCGACAAAGCACGTTTTACCGAAGCGCTCGACCGCACCTACGAACGCTACCCCGCCCTCAAGGAATTCCGTCACAAGTCGGCGGGCAGCCTGAGTGGTGGGCAGCAACGCATCGTGGAAATCGCGCGGATGATGATCGCCGACCCGCAAGTGCTGCTCATCGATGAGCCGTCGGTGGGCCTCGCCCCCATTCTCGTGGGCGAGGTGTACAAGGAAATCACGCGCTTTAAGGACGAAAATCGGACCATCGTGCTCGTGGACCAGAACGTGCAGGCCGCCGTCGAACTTGCAGATTACGTCTACACGTTGGCGTACGGGCGTAATCATCTCGAAGGCGACCACCGCGATTTCGAGGGTAAGCTGTCGCAGGTCGTCCGCGATTGGTTGCAGTTCTGATGCCAGTAGATAGCCTTTAGCTTTGTATTCCCAATGGCCGATCGAAGTCCATCGCACGCCGTGTGTCGTCGGTCATCGTCATAACGAACAACTAGGAACGAACAACTAACAACCAGCCCTTGCGCTCTGTGTGCGCATTGTCGCCCATCTCGGGCGGCACAAACTCAGTTAGGACAAATGCACTTATGGAAATATTCGGCGTTTCCCACATTTTGTTGATCCAAGCCGTCATCAACGGCGTGATGCTCGGCCTCATTTATGCGGCGTTGGCGGCAGGCCTCAGCCTGACGATGGGCGTGATGGGCATCGTCAACGTGGCGCACAGCACCCTCATTATCCTCGGCTCCTTCGCCGTGCTAGAGACCACCCGCAACCTCGGGTTGGACCCGCTGCTCTCGCTTGTCATTATCATGCCGTTGTTCTTCGTACTCGGCGCATTGTTGGAGCGCGGCATTGTCAGCCGTGTCGTCGAATCGTCTCCGACGACGGGTTTGCTGGCGCTGTTCGGCATCCTCGTCATTATCGAGAGCCTCGCGATCATTGTGTGGACGACAAACACCCAAACGATCAACGTCAACTACGGGCGCGCGATCATCGTCGCGCAAAACTACTTCATCCCCCGGCCCCGGCTGTTCGCGGCCACCGCGTCGCTGGTCATCATCGGCGCGATGTACATCATGCTGCAACACACGATGCTCGGGCGCGGCATCCGTGCGATGTCGCAGAATCGCAACGCGGCAGAACTCATGGGCATCGATGTCAAACGCATGTCGCTCATCGTGTTCGGCGTCGGCACCGCGACTGCCGCAGCGGGTGGTGCGATCCTCGCGATGGTATTTCGCTTCACCCCGCAGGATCACATCATGTGGTTGGCGTGGGCGGTCCTCGTGGTGGTCGTCGGGGGGCTGGGGGTGCTCG
>CAYSVE010000456.1:0-5185 GCA_964434365.1 uncultured Anaerolineaceae bacterium
CCCCACCTATAATGCATTCAAGCGCCTTTCCGCTGCGGGAGGGCGTTTTGTTATGCAAACTGATGCGGATAACACACCTCATGATTACACTCGATGAGTCTTTGGCGGGTTTACCCACGCCTTCGAACCGGCGCATTGCGCTGCACGTCAAGCCTGCTGCCGAGCGTGCCCTTCGCGACGGGCATCCGTGGCTGTTCGAGGCAGCGATTCGCAAGCAAAATCATTCCGGCGCACCCGGTGACCTCGCGGTAGTCTTCGACCGTAAAGACCGTTTCTTGGCGGTGGGCCTCTATGACCCGGACTCACAGATTCGAGTGAAGGTGTTGCAACACAGCCAGCAGGCCAATATCGATCGCGTATGGTACAAAAGTCGGTTGGAAGCGGCGGTTAAGCTGCGCGCCTCGCTCAACCGTGCAAAAGACACGAACGGGTATCGACTGGTGTATGGCGAAAACGATGGCCTCCCCGGTTTTGTTGTCGACCGCTACGCAGAGACGCTCGTGGTGAAGCTGTACAGCGCGGTGTGGTTCCCGCACTTGCGTACGATGCTCGGGTTGCTTCTGGAGGTCTTTCCGTCCGAGCGTGTCGTTGTGCGGTTTAGCCGTTCGGTTAGCGGCCCGCTCAAAGATGGACAGGTCGTCTACGGTGAGCCACTCGGCGGTAACATCGAGTTTTTGGAGAATGGTTTGACCTTCTCCGCCGACGTAATTCACGGCCACAAAACTGGCTTTTTCTTCGATCAACGCGATAATCGGCAGCGGGTTGCGCCGATGGCTGCCGGGGCCGAAGTGCTCGATGTGTTTGCCTACAGCGGCGGATTCTCGGTGTATGCGGCCAGCGGTGGGGCAACTGGTGTGCTAAGCCTCGATGTGAGTGAGCCTGCATTGGCCGCAGCGAAGCACAATATGGCGCTCAACCGTGCAGTGACGGCAGGCGTACAACACGATGTGTGGGCCATCGATGCGTTTGCGGGGCTGCAAAGCATGGTCGATGAACCGCGCGAGTTCGACCTGGTGATTATCGATCCACCGTCGTTTGCGAAGCGACAATCCGAAGTACCCCACGCGCTGAACGCATACCGCAAGTTAGCCGAACTCGGCACTAAACTTGTTAAGCCGAATGGTCAGTTCGTGATGGCGTCCTGCTCTAGCCGTGTGAGTGCCGATGACTTCTTCCGTGCGGTGCAGGAGTCTGTGGCACATTCGCTAAAAAACGTGCTACACACTGGCCATGCGCAGGACCACCCGGTGACCTTCGCGGAGGGGGAGTACCTGAAGTGCCTATTTGCCACTGTCGAGTGATTTGCGGGCGGTGTACATCATCGTGGTGCCGAGTGGCTGTAGCCACCGCTGGGCGCTGAGGCTCTCACTGATGCGGATAAGTTGGTGATCCGAGAAAATCGGTAGGCCAAACGGCTGTAGCGGACCCAAAACCAATGCTTCTACCTGAATGTTTCTGAAATTGGCCCGTTGTAGCAGGTGTGTCATTGTCCAGGCTGTGTGCGGATTGCCGGATCGCATCGTAGTGACAGGGTTGATCGCCCGCCCGCGAGCACTGCGTATCACATTGCTCAATTGTCTTATCGGGTGTCGCAGAGCGGTTCCCTCGAACATAATGGGTAAAGATTGTGGAAGTGCCACGAGCAAATCGAGCGCAATGCGGTTTGCGACACTCATAACGATAAAGCCGCCGGGCCGCAAGACACGGTACATTTCCTTAAGGGTTGGCAACGCGCCGGGTAGGTTCGCGATAAGCCCCAAGGCAACCCCTACGTCGAACGATTCATCCACGTAGGGTAGCGCTTCAACCGAGGCCTGCTGAAAAAACGCATCGGGTGCGACAATTTTCCCTCGCTGGACCATACCCAGGGCGATGTCTATGCCAAAGACACTTCGGTCTCGTCCCGTCATCTTCGCAGTGGTGACACCCGCCCCACATCCCAAATCGAGGATTCGATGTGAGCCTGGCGTTTTGTCGATTTGTTGAATTACATAATCGAGGCGTTTTTGCAGGCGATATGCAGTAAACGAGTTGTCCTCCCCATAGATCGCCTCCCAATAGTCAACGTGTTGGTCGAAGTAGCGTGTTGTGTTCTGGCGTGCGCTGTTAGACACTAGCTGGGTATCCAATTGCGGAGTGTTCGCCGCTATTGTACGCACATCGTTGGGCCGCACCCAAGTTGACTTCGATGCGAATATCTGTTTATTATGTGGGCCGCAATTAGATGCGCATTTCAACCTGGAGTTATTTATGACCTTACAAATTGCGTTAATCGGTGCGGGGCGTATCGGCAAGGTGCACGCCCGCGCAATAATGAATGCTATTCCCGAGGCCACGATCGTCGCAGTGGCGGACTATCACCGCCCTGCCGCCGAGGCGCTTGCCGCGCAGTATGGTATCGGGTTCGTCACCGACGATCATATGCAGGCTATCGTGCATGACGGTGTAGATGCCGTGATTATCGCCTCCTCCACCGACACGCACGCCCCTTTTATCATCGACGCTGCTCGTGGGGGCAAGCACATCTTCTGCGAAAAGCCCATCGCCGCCGAACTCGACAAAATCGACAATGCGCTAGCTGTCGTCGACGAAGCCGGGGTGAAACTGCAAATCGGCTTTAACCGCCGCTACGATCCGTCGTTCCAGCGCATTCAACGGGCGATTGCCAATGGTGAGATCGGCACGCCCCACCTGTTGCACATCATCAGCCGCGACCCGTCTCCGCCGCCCATCGAATATGTGCGGGTGTCTGGCGGTATATTTTTCGATATGACGATCCACGACTTCGATATGGTGCGTTTTCTGTTCGGGGAAGTCGAGGAAATTTATGCGACTGGCGGGGTGCTCGTGGACCCAGCAATCGGTGAGGCGGGCGACATCGATACGGCACTCCTCACGCTGAAATTCGCGAACGGTGCCTTCGGCACCATCGACAACAGCCGTGAGGCTGTCTACGGCTACGACCAGCGCGTCGAAGCATTCGGTAGCAAGGGCAGTGCGTCCAATGCGAATATATACCCGGACGCCGTAACAATCAGCAACCGAGACCGGGTGCAACGCGGCAGCCTGCCGATGAACTTTTTCCTGGAGCGCTACATGGACTCGTATGAGCGTGAACTCGCCGCGTTTGTCGATTGCATCGTGAACGAAAAGCCCTCACCGGTTAACGGGGTGGATGGTCGGGTGCCGGTCGTTATGGCGATGGCGGCAAAACGCTCGCTCGACGAAAACCGGCCCGTTAAACTCAGTGAGGTCGATGCCCGCTAGCCTGTGTAGTTCATAAGCGAAAAGCCCTGCCAGGGCGTATTTCGCACGCCGTCGGTGATGTTGTCGACGCACAGGTCCGGCTGCATGTCGTTCTCAAAGGCGGGGTCTTGCCAGGAGACAAGCGCGATGTTCGTGTGTGGGGTCAGTTGCGTCCCATCTTCGAGGTAGATGTTCGCCAGCGTGTGCGGATAGCGTATCACCAGCATGTTGCCGTTCGGATAGTAGCTTACGGCGCAGGGTTGGCCGTACCACTGAACCATCCAACCTAGCGGAGCTGAAGCATCCGCCTCAAGGAAGCTGCGCCCAACGTGTACGCCATCAATCGATGGGTAAGTACGGAATACGGCCCGCTCGGAAATCTGAATTTCCACACCTTTTGGTAGCCACCGAGGGGCGTAGGCAGTCAATATGGTGGGCACAGTTTCCCACTCCGTTACACCAACAGTGATGTTCATCATGCAGGGGAGGTCGTCGCACATGGCCATACCCGCCGGGTAAGCGTGTGCTGGGTAGCTGAAGAGCCTACCGGCCAGAAGTGTGAGCAGGCACAGCACAAACATCAGGCTGCCTGCGCAGAAAGTGGGTTTTGCAGCGAACATCGGTGTAAATGGCCGGGAACCAAGCCCCGGCCAGATAGCCTATTCTTCTTCGAAGGCGTGCAACGCGCTGAAGCTGCTCTTCAGCGACGGGTACAAATCGCGGTAGATGGGGTACAGCTCTTCGTAAGTTTTGTTGCCCTCACGGTCTGGGTCGGTTTGGTCTACCTTGCGCACCATCTCGGCAGTCGCCGATGCCACATCGGGGTACGCGCCGACGCCCACCGCCCCGAGAATCGCCGCACCGAAGGCTGCGCCCTCGGTCGTGTTGACGGTGTACAGCGGTATACCCATGATGTCGGTCATCAATTGTCGCCACACATCACTTTTCGCAGCGCCACCGCTGATGACCGCGTCGGTGGGGTGGATGCCCTGCGAACGCAATAGTTCGAGTTGGTCACGCATGCCGAAGGCGACGCCTTCCATCACGGCGCGGGCCATGTGTGCAATGCCGTGCCGCAGCGTAAACCCGACGAAAGCGCCGCGCGCGAATGGGTCCGGGTGTGGGTTGCGTTCGCCCGTGAGATACGGCGCAAACACCAGCCCATGTGCTCCGCGCGGCACCTGCTCCGCCATATGATTGATCTCATCGTAGCTGCGCCCGCAGGCGAGTTCGTCGTGCAGCCAACGAAGGCCCCCCGCCGCGCTTAGCATCACGCCCATACTGAACCACGTATTCGGTACTGGCCCACAGAACGTGTGCAACCGTCCGTCTGGTTCGGGGACGTAGGTATCGCTGCTGGCGTAGGCCACACCCGACGTGCCGACCGACATACTCACCATGCCCATCTTGACGATACCGCTGCCGACACCGCCCGCGGGTTGGTCGCCCGCCCCACCGACGATGGGAGTGCCTACCTTCAACCCGGTAACGGCGGCTGCGGCTTCGCCGACATGCGCACTCACATCCTGCGATTCGCACAACTCGGGCAACCATTCGCGCGGTATGTCGAACGCATTCATCATCTCATCGGACCAGTCGCGCTCGGCAATGCTCATCAGCCCGAAGCCGGAGCCGTCTGCGACATCGGCGACGTATGCGCCACTCAGGCGGTAGCGGACGTAGTCCTTTGGCAGCAGCACATGTTCGATCTTCGCGTAGCTCTCCGGTTCATTTTCGCGCAACCACATAATCTTCGGTGCGGTGAAGCCCGGCAGCAAAATACTCCCAATGAGTTGATACAGGTTTTTCTCGCCAACTTTTTCGGTGATGGCCGCACACTGGGCGCTTCTGCGCTGGTCGTTCCATAGTATTGCCGTACGTACCTGGTTGCCGTCGCCGTCGAGGGAGGTGAGGCCGTGCATTTGCCCGGTAAGGCCGA
>CAYSVE010000457.1:0-5181 GCA_964434365.1 uncultured Anaerolineaceae bacterium
CGTGATGTAGCCCAGCAGTGAGGTTTTTGATGCTGGCAACCCCGAACCCATAGTTCACTTCCTCCCGCACCTCGATTTCCATAGCGAGGGCCTCGGCAACGAACGTCGCGGTTTGCTGCGCGCGCGCCCGCGGGCTGCTGTAAATCGCCACCGGTTGGATGCCCATCCGCGAGAGGACGGTCGCCGCATTTTGAATGCGCATCTTTCCCTCGGGTGTCAGTTCGCGTTCGGGGTCAGGTTTGCTGCCAGCCGGTTCGGCGTGGCCATGACGCATCAGGTACAACCTCATACTGTCTCCTCATAGCCGTGGGGGTGGCTGTTGTGCCAGGCCCAGGCTGTCTCGATGATCGATTTGAGATCAGTATACTGCGGCTTCCACCCAAGTTCGTGTTGAATACGGCTGCTATCGGCGACAAGTTCTGGCAAATCGCCATCACGGCGTGGTGCGACGACGGCAGGAATAGCGTGACCCGTGACCTCGCGTGCTGTTTCGATCACTTGCTTAACGGAGTACCCCGTGCCCGTGCCGACGTTGTACACCCGGCTCTCGCCCTCGGCGATGGCCTGGAACGCCAGTAAGTGCGCCTCTGCCAGGTCCATCACGTGGATGTAATCGCGAACGGCAGTGCCATCTGGCGTGTCGTAGTCGTCACCGAAAATCGACATCTGCTCGCGCTGGCCAAGGGCAACCTGCAACACGATCGGAATGAGGTGTGTTTCGGGGTCGTGGGCCTCACCGATTTCGCCCGTGGGGTGGGCACCACTGGCGTTGAAGTACCGCAAACAGCAGTACTTCAGGCCGTACAGGCGATCCATCCAGCCGAGTAGCCGCTCTGCGACGAACTTCGTCTCGCCGTAAATGCTGCCGGGGATGAGTTCCTCGTCCTCGGTGATAGGCACGGTTTGCGGGTCATCGTACAGGTTTGCCGTAGAGGACAGAATGAAGCGTCTCACGCCTGCGTCGACAGCGTGCTTGAGCAGGTACATTACCGCGATGATATTGTCTTCGAGGTATTTGAACGGGTCCCGCATGCTTTCGCCGACCTGTATGTGCGACGCAAAGTGCATGATGCCATCGAAGGTGTGCGCCTTGAAGAGCGCGCGCAGGTCGTCTTCCTTCAGCAAATCGCCCTGCACGAAGGTCGCATTGGGGTGAATCGCCTGCCGATGACCGGCCACGAGGTTATCGAACACCACCACATCAACCCCACGTTCGACCAGCATCCGCACCACGTGGCTACCGATGTAGCCCGCGCCGCCCGTTATCAGTAATTTCATCTAACTTGGCTCCTCAGTGACCGAGTTTTGTGGTTCACGCCGCTCGCCCTCGGGGGGTGGCGGTGGCGCGCTCCGCATCACGTTTGGCACTTCCACCGCAAGCCGATACACGGTCCCCCCCTGACGGAACAACGGGCCGCCCGGCGTGCTCATAAGGGTACTCCACAGCAGGGCAACATTTTCCTCATTGGTAACCCACAATCGGCTACCTGTAGACTCGCGCAGATTGAGGCCTGTCACCTCTTCGTCCCATGCAAAAACGGGCTGCTCCGATGAGTATTCTGTGATTTCTGTTTCTATCCACATATTCTGTGGTTCGAATGTGGCCGGGGCCTGGCTACGCGTTCGGCACGTTTCCAGGATGTCGGCAAAATAGCCGTCAGGCCAGTCGTCGAAAGCGTCGGTCGTATGTAGGGCATCGTTGACGTGTAGGCTCATCGTCTCCACGACCGGTTCGACCTCGCGCGGGGGTTGGGGTACGTCTTCGGTACCGTAGGTGTAAAACCGCTGTTCGATCGTCAAAAAGCGTACGAACTGTTGAATGCGTTCGTCGGTCAAAAAGTCGAAGAAAACATGAACCTGGAACTGGTCGGTCTGGTCGGTCCAGACGATGCGGTTATCGCCGTAGATGGTGCAGAGCGGGACCGTATTGCGATCGGCAAGCGTTTCTTCGCCCCCCACAATGTCCATCCGGAAAACGACATGATACGGATCGCGAGGCCACTGGATAGATGGATCGGTAGGTCCTGCATCGTCCACGACAGGTGGTCGTGGGGCGGTACGGCACCCGGCAAGCACCAGGGCCACGATGAGCATCGGAAGCAGGCTGCGCATAGCAACTCCTTTTTAATCGGCGCTTGTGGCGCGCAAGGGATGCAACTATGCTACACGCTAACACGATGAGACAACGGTTGCAAATTATGTTCCCAAACCTGATCAATCGACAGCCTGCCTGGGGATTCGGGCTAGTGGCCTTTGTCGCAGCCGTCAATGCGGCGTTGGCCTACGCCATCGACACTACAACCCCGCAATTGATGCTGGCGGTGGTGTTCGGCCTGATGGCCATGCTTGGCTTCGCCCTGCCGACATCACGCGCTACCGGGTTTGCCGTCGCGGTGGCCCTGGCCGCAAGCGTCGCTGTGCCTGCTGTGGGCAGTAACTATACCCCCGCCGCATGGACGCTCACGACGGCCCTGGCCGCGATAGCCGTGGCTGTAGGCAGGGTGGGGTTTGGGATGCGCTATGCAGCGACCCACGCGCTGATACTGACGGTTGGGCTACTGCTTCACCTGGTGCTCGAAATCAGCACAGCCATGTTGCCCGGCATCATCTTGTTCATCATCGGGCAGAGTGCCGTCTTCCTGCTGATGACCGGTAGCCCTGATCAGGCTGCAACACCGGTCGAGGCTGAAGCGGAGGACCTGGTTCGCCAGTTGAGCGTCACGACGGACGAACTGGGCCGCGCCGTACAGGCCATCAACGATGTGGCCGCGCAGCAGTCCGACGGGGCGAGCGAACAGGCCACGATGATCGAGGATATTGGCGACCTGCTGGACGAATTCCTCACCCTCAGCAACGAAATCCAGGTGCAGGCGCGGTCTGTCGCCGAGTTGGCCGCCCAGGCAACCTCCGCGAGCCAAAACGGGCAGGCAGCCATCGACGCGGTCATTACCGGCATGGAAAGCATCCGCGAGCAGGTGAGTGCAATTGCCAACAGCATTTTGACACTGGCCGAACTCACCCAGCAAATCGACTCCACGATTGGGTCGGTGAGCGAAATCGCGACGCAGAGCAACCTGCTTGCGCTCAACGCGTCCATCGAGGCGGCGCGCGCCGGGGCGCAGGGTCGCGGTTTCGCCGTGGTGGCCGATGAGGTACGCTCGCTCGCGGGGCAGTCGACCGAGGCCGCCGCACAGGTGCGCTCGCTGCTGCGGTCGGTCCAAAAGGCGATCACCACTAGCACTCAGGCCACCCAGAGCGGTATCCAACAGGTAGACGCGGGCCGCCAGATGACCAACAAAGCTAACGAGCAGATGAGCCTGCTCACCAACGAGATAACCGCGTCCTTCGAGGCGACGAGTGCCATTTACGATGTCATTCGTCAGCAGGTAGACGGGCTGGAGCAAATTACGATCAACGTCGAACGGCTGGACCGCATCGCGCAGCAGAGCGTGGACGGCAGCAAGGTGGTGCGCACCGTCTCGACGAACCTCACTCGCCTCGCAGACGAGCTTCAGCGGACGCTAGACGCGCGCGAGTAAGATATCCAACAAGGCATTGAGGGTGAGCGTTGCAGCGCGTGCTTGCGCGTCGTGAAGTACTCGCGGGCACAGGGTGGCTTCGAGGCTGTGCCAGTGATCTTGTGCAACGTCGCGCGTGGCATCGCGGGTGGCGGGGTGATGCAGTACCACGGCAAGCGCCATGGCAGCGATGGCGGTTTCTCCCTCGTCGATGAGCAGATCGGCCAGGCCGACGACAGTCGCGAGTGTGGTTGGGGTGGTGTGAGCCAACATAAGTGAGGGGCTGTAGAATCAAAAACGGGCCGCCGTAGCGACCCGTTCCCATCAACCCTGCCTTAGAGGGAGGTGATGATGTTGGAGAAGATGTTACCGATGGCCGGGCCGAGCAGCGCCAGGATGACGATCACGACGACGGCTACCAGTACGAGGATCAGAGCGTACTCTACGAGACCCTGGCCCTCTTCACGCGGTTGATACAGCATGATGATTCCTCCTGAGATATGAGTGACACTGCTTTATGCAGTTGACAGCATACTATCATGGGGCCGGGGTCGTGTCAACCAATTTCGCAATTCATCCTTCACTCTTAACAAAATTTTACAACTTTAGCTCAACACTTCTCACGCATATCTAAACTATCGTGTTACAAATCGTTAGATGGTGGAATCGACCCCAGGTGGTGCACCAGCGCGCGCATACTTTTTTCCACTTCTGTGGGCAGGCGCTCATCTTCGGCTAATTTTGAAACCGCAAATTGATCGTTCACATTGGTGGCGTAAATGCCTGTGAGCGTGTGCGGTGTGGGGTTTTGTAGCATGTATGGGTACTCCTCGTTGAGGTGGTAGCGCACCCCGGCGATGATCGTTTCCGCCGAGGTGGCCCGCCCATCGATGGTGATGGTGTGCGCCTTGCGAGCGCTTTCGTCGTAGGCGGCGTCCTTCGCCGCGCGGTAGACGGCCTCGACCTGTGCCCGTGCCTCGTCCAGCCACGCATCGAGTTTGGGGTACGGCGATTGCACCACAGGCGCATCAATCGTTTCGCCGCGTGCGGTGAGTACCAGCGCCTTAAAAAATGCCCGAACGTATCGCATGGTGTATTGTCACTTTCGTGTTGATGTGTGTTTGCGGCAAGTATAGCGGGCGTGGCTTAGCCGGGGATTGATGAATCGGCGGGTTGCAAGCGAATGCAGCGGGCCGCCCTGCGTGGTGAAACAAGCGAACGTAGCGGGCTACGTCCCAACAAAATAGCAACCGTCACTGGGTAAATGCGTAGGGGCGAGGCATGACCTCGGCCTGCCACAACACCAGGGCCATTTGCAAGTAAGCGCAACGAAATCACAATTTGGCGACGCTGTTATTTCAGCAGGCGGCGGAGGAACTCCACAGCGGCGACGGCCAACACCCCCACCTGCACCATAATCGCCACCGTCAGCCACGGCGAGCGCTCGCTGCGAATGACCATACTTCCGGTCGGCTGGGGTTGGGTGGGCACCACAGCGACGTCTAGCGGCGTGGCCGAGGGCGTCGGCGTGTCGATAATCACGAAGGCCGTGGGCATGGGCATGGGCGTATCGGTGGGCGTCACTGACGGCGTCGATGTGGGGCCGGGCGGTTCCGTCGGAGGGGGCGATACGGTGTCGGTGGGGGGGGAGGTGGGCGGGGCC
>CAYSVE010000458.1:0-5145 GCA_964434365.1 uncultured Anaerolineaceae bacterium
CCCGGCCACCATCAACAACTGCTTGAGCTGCTGTGGCGACTGCGGTAGCGCGTAGAACTTGCCCGGCGACAGGCGGCTGGGCACGAGGAAGTCGCGCGCACCTTCGGGCGTGGTTTTGAACAGAATCGGCGTTTCGATTTCCACGAAGCTCTGGCTATCGAGGTAATCGCGGATGAACTTCACGATGCGGTGGCGCATGAGGATGTTGCGCTGCATCGCCGGGCGGCGCAGGTCCAGGTAGCGGAATTGCATCCGGCGCGCCTCGTCGATGTGCTCGTCGTCGCTGTGGATGTAGAACGGCGGCGTCTTCGACTCGTTGAGCACAGCAATTTCGTGGGCAACGACCTCCACCTCGCCCGTGTCGAGTTCCGGGTTGGCGGTGCCCTCGGGCCGAATGCGCACCGTGCCCGTCACCTGCAACACCCACTCGCGGCGGGCCCGGCTGGCAACCTCGTGGGCCTCGCCGAAGTTCTCCACGTCGGTGACGATTTGCGTCACCCCCCAGCGGTCGCGCAGGTCGAGGAAGATGACACCGCCCTGGTCTCGGTTGACATTCACCCACCCGGCCAGGGTGACGGTGTCTCCGTCGTGTGCAGGGCGTATTTCGCCGCAGGTATGCGTTTTTAGCATAACGTGTTACTCCTTCAATTTTCGAGGTCGCCTGAGACAGTGCGCAACAGCATAGCACGCCCCAACAACAAGAGCGAGGGCCTAGCCTCGCTCGACGGTGGTGTATTCGGTTGTGGGGGCGAATGCTACGCGCTGAGCAACCCACCGGCCATCTGCCGGTCGACGAGTTGGCCGATGTACGGGTAGCGATAGTCGCGGCCCCGGTACGTTTGCACAGTCGCAATCGTGGCGAACATGAGGGCCACCAGTGGCAGCAGCGTAAGCAGCGAGATAACCGCGATGCCCAACAACGCCCAAACCGGCAGCAGCACGAAGCCTACCAGCAGCACCATCAACAGCGCCGCGATGAGCAGGCCAATCACCCACAGCGCAAACGCGAGGATCATCAGCGCGAGCCAGCCTACCGTACCGATAAGCTGCACCACGAAGGCCTGCAACGCATGGAAGGCCACGTAATCGCTGCGCTCGCGGAACGCAAAGTAGATGCCCAGCGGCACAAACACGATGAGCGGCACAATCACGCCGCCCGTGATGATCGCCGCGAGCAGCGTCACCCAGATGCTACCGTGCGCCACGGCGGCCCACATCTTCTCGTTGTCGGTGGTGCCCAGCGTGCTGTAGCTGCGCGGCTTGGGCTTGGGTTTTTGTTTCGGCTCGCGGTTATAACGCTGCTCGTACTCGTGCACGATCGCATCATCTTCGTCGGTCGGTCGCGGCGCGCCGGAGAGCCGCGAGACGCGCGCCTCATCATCGCGTTGGATGTCGTCTTCGGTCATGCCGATTTCGTCACTTTCTTCAGGTCGATAAGTCCATTGGGGGGGACGGCGACTTTCAGCAGCCCGTAACCCCTTGGAATATTATACGCATAGCGGTCGCTCAAGTTGCACTAGGATGATAACGATTTCTGGGCTAAACTGCCGCACCATGACCAAACGACAACTCGGATTGCTCCTACTTGGTGCCGGGGTGGTCGGCTTTATCGGCATCCTCAGCATCGATATAATCGACTATGGCCGTGAAGGCGGTATCGGCCCGGCGCAGCGCCTCGCGCTGAGTGCGTGCGTCGCGACGGCGCTAGTGGGCCTCACGTTGTTACCCCTGAAGGACCGCCCGGCATGACGACCCCGACGCGCCCAACTGCGCTGAGAATCGTGCATCGTGTGCTGCTGGGGGTCGCCTTCGCCGCGCTCATCTTCCATGCGGTGGTGTTCGCCGTGTATGCGGTGAACCTCATCCAGTTTCCCTTCGACTACGACCAGGGTGAGGGCTTCGAACTGGTGGATGTGGTGATGTTCGGCAATGGGCAATGGCCCTACCAGGACACCGAAAGCTACCCGTTTTACAGTAGTAACTACCCGCCCCTGTTTCACATATTCCCATTGCCGTTGTACTGGGCTTTCGGCCCCGGCTACTGGTACGGACGCCTCTTCGGCACACTGGCGACGGTCGGCTGCGCGTTGATCATCGGCTACGCCGTGCATCGCGAGAGCAAAAATCCTGCAATCGCCGCGCTTAGCGCGTTGGCCTTCCTCGCCTCGAACACGGTGTATCACATCGGGCCGTTGTTCCGCCAACACATGACGATGGTCACCCTCGAAGCCGCTGCCATCGTGGTGCTCGCAAACGCCGTGAAGGACGACAAATGGCGCTGGGGGCAGGTCGCGTTTGGGCTGGGCCTGATTATCGCCGCCGGGTATACCAAACAACTCGCTGCGCTGACGGCGGTCGCCGCGCTGGGATTTTTGTTTCTGAGGGGTCCGCGCCGCGCGGTGATCTCTGGCGCGTTGTTTACCGCCGTGGGGCTTGCTATCTTCGCCTGGATGACAATCGCCACCGACGGCGCATGGTGGACGCAGGCCATCGCCGCCAATGTGAACGAGTACTTCCCGCAGCAGACGACCGGGCTGTTTCGGTTGTGGTGGCGGCTGCACATGCTGCTGATCATCCCTGCCGCGCTGATGGCACTGTACGAACTGTACTTCGACCGGCTGAGCGCCTACAGCGTGTGGTTCGTGGTGTCGTTGGTGAATGGGGTGGCGAGTGGCACCTGGGGCGCGGGCGATAGCTACTTCGCGACGACCATCGCCGCGCAGAGCATCCTCAGCGGGATGTTCATCGCGCGGACGTTACGTGGCGGCTGGCACTTCCCCGATGCGGTGTACCTGTCGCGCGTGGTACTTCCCTTCCGCGCGATTGCGCGGCCAGCCGTGGCCCTCAGCGCGATTTTGTTGCCGGCCCTGTACATCGGCTACGCCGCTGCGACGCTCAAGCTACCGACGACTGGCCCGGTTTTCGGCCCGATTGCGCGTGCCCTCAACGTGACGCCCAACGCGCCCAACCACATCGAAGAGAAAACCTTCTACGATAGTGCGGGACGCCTCACGGGCGGCTATGCCGACATCGGCCACCTGACCACGCAGGCGGACATCGACGCGGGGTGGCGCATCGTCGAGATGATGCGCGAGGCCGAAAAGCCTGTGCTCAGCGAGGAGGCCGGGTTCAGCTTGCAGGCCGGTGAAGAAGTCATCACCAACCCGACGCAACTGCTGAACCTGAACAAGAACGGCCTCTACGACGGGGGCGAACTCGTCGCGATGATCGAGGCGCAGGCCTTCGAGTTTTTGCTGCTGCGAGCGCAGTTCTACCCACCGCATGTGCTCGAGGCGATGGGCCGCGCCTACACCCACGCCGAGGAAATCCGGCTCAATGGCTTCAACTACATCATCATGCGCCCCAACCCCAATTGGACGCCCCCAACCTCGTAACCATTTTGGACGCTTGTCACGGTTTCGGCGTGACGCGTGCCTAGAGACCGCCGCCCATCGCTGCCGTACCCTGTAGACATCAGATCAACAGGTGGGGAAAACACGCGATGGGCATGGTATTCACAAACTCGAAAAAACGCCGCCGCCGCTGGCGCTTCCCGCGCTCCAAATGGGTCGACCGGTCGGTGCTGGCGTTCTTTTTGTTCAGCGGGGCGTTATTCGCACTCAGCCACTACGTTACCCACGCGAACCCGGTTTTCTTCGCGGCGATGCGTGCCTACGCAACGATTGCGGGCGGCGCGCTGGTGCTGGCCGGGGTGCTGCTCTACGGCGGGTTCATCGTGGCGTACGCCGTGGGGGTGGGGTTTGCAAAGCGCCGCTACAGCGCCGCCATCGCGCTGACGTTCGGGCTGGGGTTGTTGACCTATAGCCTGGGGCCGCTCATCAGCAACTTCTACGCGTACGAGGCCGTGTATGCCGGTGAACTCGACGGCGAGACGGTGCGCGTCGCGCGCATCCACACGTTGTTTATGCCGTGCACGCTGCCGCTGAGTGCCAGCGGGTCGTTTCAGGAGTGCGTCGATTATCACGTGTATACCTGCACCGACTACGCCGGGCAGATGTGCCGGGAAGTTGCACGCTACACCTCGGAACAGATCACACACATTACGGATGTGCAGCGCGCAGAGTTTGGCTACACACTGTTCACGCCGAGCGGCCCGCTGGAGACGATCACAACCAATTGGCCGCATTAGCTGGGGTAACAAAGTGACGACAACCGCTGTGAAGTCCAAGAAGCGCCATTTCGACGGGCGCACGGTATGGGTGGACCGGATTGTGTTCACGTTTTTCGCCCTGTTTGCTACGACGGCTGGCCTCGCGTGGTACGTCGGCTACAACGAGACGATCGTCTTCCCGGCGATGTGGCTCTACTGGAAGCTGCTGTGGCTGGCCGTCTATCCAATTTTCTACGGGGTCGGCGCGCTGCTGTTCACCACCTTCTACGTGGGTGTGATCCTTGCCCTGTCCATTCTCGCAGCGGCACTCCGCTTTGCGCGACGGCGCTGGTCGACGGGTATCGGCCTAGTGGGGATCATCGTTGCGGCGATGTTGTGCGCCGGGGCGGCAATCGGCGGCCTTACCGACTACGAACAGGAACTTCGCACCGAGGTCGACGGCAAAGTCTATCGAGTGACGAGTGCGTCGTTGTGGTTGGCTTGCGGTTCCCTCATCGACTGTAGCACCTACCACGACTACAACACAGGTTGTCCGAATTACTATGCCTGTACCCGCTACACATTGTATAATTGCGATGCAGCATTTGCCGGTGTGTGTCGCCTTGTGGGGCGCTATGTTGGTGGGAGTCATTTGGAAATCACCGGGTTTGCGCGACGGCAGGATGGCTCATATTTGTTGCAGACCTCACGCGGTGAGCTACAGCACCAACCGGCCCTGATGCCCGGCGTGAAATGGTGAGAGGTGGAACCATGACGACGATACGCAAAAAATCGAAGACCCGCCGCTGGCGCATCCCGCGCACGGTATGGGTGGACCGCGCAGTGCTCGCCTTCTTCGTGCTGAGCCTGCTGTTCGTGGCGCTGGTCCACTACATCGATGGCGGTCGAGGGCTGTTCTTCCCGGTGGTGTACGCTTCCTCGTTCCTGTCACTGATGTTGGCTGGATTGATCTATGGGTTGTACATGGGTGGGGTGATACTGGCCTACCTGGCCACGGTTCTATTCAGCAGGCG
>CAYSVE010000459.1:0-5145 GCA_964434365.1 uncultured Anaerolineaceae bacterium
CCGGGCTAACCAGGCGCGGCGCGTTGAAGGTTGCGGTGGCTGTGGGCGTCGGGGTTTCGCTGCCGGTGGCCGTCGGCGGGACCGTCGGCGTTGGAGTGGGCGCGGGCACCCGCACCAGTTGGCCAGCCCCAAGCTGCACGATGCAGTTCGGCCCGCCTGCCGCTTCACCGAAGTCGCATTGCGAAAACGTGATCTCCGGGTTGAGCTGCGACATGATCTCTACATCGGCCCCATACTGGAACGCCACCGAAATGATGTTCTCGCCGCTCTGGACGGTGTGCCACATCACACCGGGTGGGAGCGTTGGCGTTGCCGTTGGCGCGAAGACATTCACGCTCTCATCGACTCCGCTGAGCAGAATCGAGCCGATGACCGAACCCCCGTCGTCCTCGGCACTGCTCACTTCGTCACCCTCGGCGGGAGCCTCGGCTTCGGCAGCCGGGTCGGTAGGGCGTGGCACTTCGATGCGCTGCCCCTGCCGAATAAGGCCGGGGTCGTCCAACCCGTTGATTTCCAGCACTTCGTCGATGACGGCAAGGTCACGGTGGCCACAGCGCGCCACGATGCTAATCATGCTGTCTCCTGGGCCAACTTCGATGACACACGGCCCCGGCGTAGGCGTATCGGTGGCGGTGGGCGGTGCCTGGGTCACGGTCATCAGGAAGATGGTGGGCCGTTCGGTTTGCGTCGCGCTCGGGCGTGGATCGGTCGTCGCTGTTGGTGGCGAGTCGGTCGCATTGACGGCATCGGTGTTCAGCAGCGATGGCCCGCCAAGTGCGAAGAATGCACCACCGCACGCGGCGATCAGCAGCGCCACCACACTAATGACCAACACCGTGCCCCCGTGCCAGCGCAAGTCGCTTTCCATTAAGTCGGTTTCGCCAAAACGATGATCGTAGCCGAGTGGATTGCTCGACTTATTGGGGTTCGTTTCTGCCGCAATGGGGAGCGCCGTGCCACACTGGTTGCAGAAGCGCGCGCTCGCCGGGTTGGTTGTCCCGCAGACGGGGCAGGTTTTGGTCGAACTCAAGGTGGCTCCGTGAAATGCGTCAACGGGTGCGCATTATACACGGCTACACCCTAGCCGTGAATATGGCCTCGTGGATACACGATGACGTTTTCGAGGGTTTGGTGGGCGGGGATGCTACCCCGTTCTAGCACGATGGCGTTGCGTACCACGGCCTCGCGCCCGACCATCGCACCTTTTTCGAGGTACACGTGCGGGCCGATGACCGTGCCCTGGCCGACGCTCACGCCGGGGTCTATGCGTACTGGCTCATTAATTTGTACATGATACGGGATTTCGCTCAGCAGGTGGGCATCGTACTTTTCGTCGAGCAAGTAACGGTTGAGCGTCAGCAAGTCGGTATCTGTGTCGATCTGCAACACCCAATTGGTGCGCACAGCCAGGGCCGGGCGGTTCGCAGCCAGGTAACCCCGTACGATGGCGGCCCAATCATCGGCCAGGGTTGCGCCATCGGGCAGGTTGGCCAGGTATGCAACAAAATCGTGACCACACGCCGCAAAATCCGTCAGCATAAGCGGTGTGTTTGGCGGCTCCTTGTGTTCGGCCAGGCCACAAACGATGTCCGCATTCGTTCGGTGGCCGTTGTCATCGGTGATGTGATGGTTGCCGTTGAGCCGTAGCCATGGGCGGTTGGGGGCCGTCGAAAGTGAGGTGCCCGCGCCGCATAACAGTAGCGCATCCTGGGCAAAGTGCTGGTGTTTCATCAAATGCGGCGGGAACTGCCCGTGCAGAAAGCAATTGTAGCCTGCGATCAAAAAAGGCGATGCAAGCTTTTTGGCGACCTGCGACAGGACCATCGCCATCGTTTGCGTGGGGCTTTTCAGCACAAGGTCGATCTGCGTGCGGTGATGCCAGCGCTGGTGCAGGTGCGCCGCGATGCCGCCTTCGTCATCCCCGAGGATCACCACGTAACGGCGAATGCCACTCCGCAGCAACCGGTCCATCGTGCGCACCACAAGCGGCTTGCCCAGTGCGGGCAGCATCGTGTGGCTGCGGTTGTAGGTAAGTTGGCTGCGATGTGACGGACTGCCTATCGCCATGATCACTGCTGTGTCGATCAACGGGGTGTTCCTCCTGCCCAATTTGCGGGCAGTATACCACAGCTTTGATGAATTTGCTCATTTATTGTGCGTGAAAAACCATGTAAAATTAATGGTATGGATGTAACAGTCCCGGTATAATAATCACACTAGAAAGTATGGGGAGTACTAACTGTGGCGACGACGTCGAAAAAACTGGTGGCCTATCATATCAGTCGCCTGAGTGACAAAGACCGTGATGTGCGGCTGAAGGCCATCGAGGAGTTGCGGCTATTGGGTGATATGGACGCGCTCGAGGCCTTGAAGGACCTGTACGACAACGATGACGATACCGAAGTGCGCAAGGCCGCACAGGAAGCCGGGCGCGACATCTACAAGCAGCAATAGGGGCACCGCAGTGCCCCTTTTGTTCCGCTTCTACTGGCAAAGCTGCCCGAGGCGTTCATCGATTTGCGCGAGGCTGGCCTGCAGTTCGGCGAGTTTGTCGCGCTCACGTTGGACCACCTGCTCTGGGGCTTTGCTGACGAAGCCCTCGTTGTTGAGCATGCCCTCGGTGCGGCCAATGGCGTCGTTGAGCTTGCCCTTCTCGCGGTTGAGCCGCTCGCACTCGGCGGCGATATCCACCATGCCCGCCAGCGGCAGGTAAATCGTCACATCATTCGCGACCACCGATGCGGCTTCGTCTGCCGGGGCACCCCCGTTCGCCAAGAACTCGAACGACTCGATGTTGCTACCCGGGCTACGACGGAACACGTACGCGTACGCTTCTATCGTGTCCTTGAAGCTGCCCGGTGCCACCAATGCGCTCAGCTTACGCCCCGGTTCCACGTTGTACTCGTCGCGGACGTTGCGCACCCCACGCACGAGGTTCATGAGAACGGCCATTTCCCCCTCGCTTTCCTCGTTGCGGTAGGCCGCGTCCACGGTCGGCCACGCGCTGAGGATGAGCGGCCCACGGTCGCCTGGCAGGTAGCTCCAAATTTCCTCCGTCACGAATGGCATGTACGGGTGCAGCAGCGCCAGCCCGGTTTCCAACACGTGGGCGAGTGTCCGCAGCGTGTTGAGCTTCTGCGCATCGGTACCGTCGTACAGGGCTTCCTTGCTTAGCTCGATGTACCAGTCGGCGAATTCCTTCCACAGGAAATCGTAGATGATCTTCCCGGCCTCGCCATACTGGTAAATATCGAACAGCCGCTGCACTGTTTCCACGGTTTCGTTCAACCGGCTCAGTATCCACGCAGACGGCAGGTCGAGCGAGTCGGCGGGCGGCGGGCCTGCGGGCACGTCGCGGTCGATATTACCGATCACAAAGCTGGACATCTGCCAGATTTTGTTCACGAAGCGCCAGTTGCCCTCGACGCGCTTGGTGTCGAGGTTCACGTCGTTGCCGGGCGTGCCGCTCGTCACCAGCGTGAAGCGCAGCGGGTCTGCGCCGAACTCATCCGCCAATTCCAGCGGGTCGATCACGTTGCCGATCGTCTTGCTGATTTTGCGGCCCTGCGCATCGCGGACGAGGCCGTGCATATACACCGTGCGGAACGGTGGCTTATCGGTGAACCACATGCCCATCATAATCATCCGCGCCACCCAGAAGAACAGGATGTCGTAGCCGGTTTCCATCACCGAGGTGGGGTAGAACCGGTTCAGATCATCGGTTTCCTCTGGCCAGCCCAATGTGCTGAACGGCCACAACCCACTGCTGAACCACGTGTCGAGCACGTCTTCCTCGGGGGTCCAGGGGCCACCCTCGGTCGGTTCGTCCGCGCCTACATGGATTTCGCCGTTGGGGCCGTACCACACCGGGATGCGATGCCCCCACCACAACTGACGGCTGATGCACCAGTCCTGGATGTTCTCCAACCACTGGTAGTAGATTTTCTCGAAGCGCTCCGGCACGATTTTGATGTCGCCGTCGCGTACGGCCTTCAGGGCCTTCGCCGCGATGTCATCCATCTTGATGAACCACTGTGTGCTCAGCATCGGCTCCACCACCTCGCCGCCGCGCTGGCTGCGGGGCACCACATACTGGTGCGGCTCCACTTTGATCGTCAGGCCAGCCGCTTCCATATCGGCCCACAGCTTCTTGCGCGCCTCGTATCGGTCGAGGCCCTCGTATGGGCCGCCCTTCTCATTGATGGTTGCGTCCAGGTTCATCACATTGATGAGGTCCAGGTTGTGGCGCTCGCCGATTTCGTAGTCGTTGAAGTCGTGCGCAGGTGTGATCTTCAGAGCGCCTGTGCCGAACTCGCGGTCCACGTATTCGTCCGCAATCACCGGGATGGGGCGGCTCAGCATCGGCACGAGTGCATGCTTGCCGATGAGGTGGGCGTACCGCTCATCCTCCGGGTGGACAGCCACGGCGGTATCACCCAGGATCGTCTCCGGGCGCGTCGTCGCTACTGGGATGTGCGCACCCCCCTCCACCGGGTAGTTGAAGTAATACAGCTTGCCCGTTTCCTCGGACGACTCCACCTCTAGGTCGCTGACGGCGGTTTGCAATCCCGGCGACCAGTTCACGAGGCGCGGCCCCCGGTAGATGAGGCCCTGGTCCCACAACCGCATGAAGACCTCGGTCACGGCGTTGCTCAGGCCATCATCGAGCGTGAATCGCTCGCGGTCCCAGTCGCAACTTGCGCCCATGCGCCGCAACTGCTGGTTGATCTCGCCGCCGTGTTCTTCCTTCCAGGCCCATGTGCGGCGCAGGAATTCGTCGCGACCCACTTCCTTGCGGCTCGTCCCCTCACTTTTCAGCAGCTTTTCCACCTGCAACTGCGTGGCGATACCGGCGTGGTCGGTGCCGGGCACCCACAGCGCTGCCTTGCCGCGCATCCGCTCGTAGCGAATCATCAGGTCTTCGAGCGAGGTGAACAGCGCATGGCCAACGTGCAACCGACCCGTGACATTCGGCGGCGGCATGCTGATGACGTACGGTTCGGCATCGGCGGGGCGGGCTTCGGGCTTGAACCAGCCGTTCTCCTCCCACATAGCATAGAGGCGCGCTTCGGCCTCCTTGTATTCGAAGTTCTTCGGCATTTGCCGGGTTGCTGTCATTGGGTCTCCCTCCAGTTACAGGGCTTA
>CAYSVE010000460.1:0-5143 GCA_964434365.1 uncultured Anaerolineaceae bacterium
TCGCGGCGGATGCCTTCCACAGCGACCGGGCCACAGGCCGCCTCGACCTCATCCGCGTGTCGATGATGCGTCCCGATGCCTATATCGCGCGGCATTTGGCGTTGGTGCGGGTGCGCGTGTGGCGCGTCCTCATGGTGATGATGGGGCTTCGGCTGGGGTTGGTCGCCGGGTTATTGACCATCGGTGCGGCGGCCCTGCTGGAGGAACTCGTCGCCACCGGGTTCCGTGACGCGTACATCGATACCTTTGCCATCGTCTTCTTGCTCATCAATGGGTTTCTCCTGGGCATGATGTGGTTCTACGAGCCGTTTTGGCGCTTCCGGGCGATGACCGCGCTCGTGGTGAGCATCGGCGCGCGCCACCCGCAAAACACGATGCTCCGTATAGGGTTAGCGCTTGGGGCGCGCTGGCTGGTCATCGCGGTGATTACGGGGATGCTGGGTGGCATCAGCTTTTTTATCTCCGTCATGATGATTGTGATGGGGCCGAGCTTCAACATCGCGTTCCTCTCGATTATCCCGGCGTCTCGCCTCTATTTGCTGAACATGGCCCGCCATCACGAGGAAGAGGCCGCGATGATGATCTTCGAGACGGCGGTGGACTAAGTGCCGCCCGGTTGTGCTACAATGCCGCCGAGAAAAACCACAGGTGAGGGGAAGTCGTGCGTCGTCTGCTGGTGCTGCTGATTTTGCTGCTGTTGTTGGCAGGGACAATTTATCTGTCGCGTGCCCTCGAAGATTGGCATTACATCGTCCCGGCGGAACCGGGCGCGGTGCTATACGCCACCGGCTTCGAAACCGGGCGTGGCTGGAGCCTGCAAGATCGCCGTGGCTCGGTCATCGAGTTGGAGGCGAACGCGCTGCACATCGCGTTGCAGGCCGCGAACTCGCGCCTCGTCGCGGAGCAACGGCCCTACTTCGATGACTTCGACCTGCGTGTGAAGGCCCGTGCCGTCAGCGGCCCCGTGAACAACAGCTTCGGCGTCGTCTTCCGCCGCAGCGACCCCGACAATTACTACGTCTTTTCCATCAGCAGCGATGGCTACTACCGCCTCGCACGCGTCGTCGACGGTGCAGAGCGTGAACTCAGCGTGTGGATCGAAGCGACCCATATTGTTCGTACAAACGATGCCGAAAACACCGTGCGCGTTGTCGCGGAGGGGGCGCAATTTCGTTTTTATGTCAACGGTGTGGCGGTGCCGCTGTGCATCCCCGATGACCCGACGGCCAGCAGTACCTACAACGAGTTCACCCGCGAGTGTGTCGACGGCCAAATGCTCACCGCCATCACCGACGACACGTTGCCGTTTGGGCGCGTCGGGGTTTTCGCCGAAACACTCGATAACCCGGATGTGCGCGTCGCCTTCGACGACTTTGTGGTGCTGGGGCCACCCGCTTAACATTAACTGGTATAATACCCGCATTCCTGACGACCTAGGGGACCACAACACGATGGAAGACCCACGCATTGCCATGAAGGACGCCCTCAAAGAGGCGATGAAGAACAAGGACGCGCTCCGCCGCGATACCTTGCGCATGACCATGAACGCCTTCAAGCAGGTGGAAGTGGACGACCAAAGGGAACTCAGCGCCGAAGAAGCGATGGACATCCTGATGAAGGAAGTGAAGAAGCGCCGCGATACCATCGACGAGTTGGTGAACGCCGGGCGCGAGGACAGCGCCGAGCAAGAGCGCGCCGAACTCGCCGTCATCGAGAGCTTTCTGCCGCAGCAACTCAGCGAAGACGAAATTGCGGCGCTGGCGCGCGAGGCTATCGCCGAAACCGGGGCCAGCAGCCCCAAGGAGATGGGCCAGGTGATGGGCGCGCTGATGCCCAAGGTGAAAGGCCGTGCCGACGGCAAGCTCGTGAATCAGGTCGTGCGACAGTTGTTGCAGGGGTAAGCCGCCATGGTAAACGGGTTGGCGGGTATTTTCGACAACCTGGAAGCCGACCAGGCTGAGCGCATTCGGCAAGTCGCGGGGCTTAGTGGGGCGGCGGTGCTGTTTGCGCTGCGGGCAGCGGTCATCATCGCGCTCGACGACATCGTGGCCGTGCGCAGTGTGGCCGGGTTGGCGGTGGACGAAATCGCCGAGGAGGATATTTATGCCCCGGCACCGCTCACCTTCGATAGCGGTGTGCTCACCCAGGCCGCCCTCGACCGTGCGATCGAGGAGGTGGGCGTGGTGTACGGCGAAACCAACCTCACCGTCGCCTTCGATCAATCGCGCCTTGCCGAAGACATCGTCGAGTATGTCGATAATGTCCGCCAGGACCCGTACAGCACCCCGGAGGAAAAGGTCGAAGACCTGAACCAGATCACCGCCTTGCAGGTAGACGACAACCTGCTCGGCACGCTGGTCACACTCGATGCGGAAACATGGCGCCTCGTTAGCGCGAGAATCCGCGATTTGCTTGAGGAAACGCTAGAAAACTCCATCCGCGATGTCGATCTCGCGGGCATCATTTCGCAGTTGCCGAACCGCGCCGGGGTGCGCTTCGAACCGGTCGAGCGCGACATTATCGTCGCGTTCGTCGAGGATTTGGTGCGCCCGAATCGCTTCCCCGATGACGATCTTACCGAGGGGGCTATCCGTGACCTCCGTGAGAACTTCCAGCCCATCGAACGCAGTTTCGAGCGCGGGCAGGTGGTCATTCGCGAGGGCGTGCGCATTTCTGCTGCCGACCATGAGGCGTTGGAGCAACTCGGTTTACTCGAAGTCGGCGGTAGCGACCGCTTCCGGGTGCAGTTGCGCGCGTTCGGGCAAGCGTTGATGATGAGCACGATGGTGATGATTATCGCCGGGCTGTTTGTGGTGCGCTTCACGCCCGATCTGTTCGAGCATGGGCAGTTTTTGGGCCTCTCTGGTGCGATTCTGCTGGTGGTGCTGCTGGGCGCGCAGGTCATCGGCCCGGTGCAAACGCTCTACCTGTATCCCACGGGCGCGCTGGCCCTGCTGCTCGTCGCGATCATCGGCCTCGAAGTTGCGGTTGTGGCGTCGATGGTGTTGGCCGTGCTGTTGGGCTTTATGCTCAACCAATCGCTGGAATACGCTACGCTGACGCTCGTCGGTGGCATGATCGGCGCCTTGACGTTGCGCCGCGCCGAGCGCCTTAATAGCTTCTTCTTCGCTGGGTTGATGATTTCGCTCTCGAACATTCTCGTCATCGTAGTGTACAACCTCGACCTCAGCGTGGGCGACTCGCTCGTGCAGCGCATCGTTTTCGGCGGCATCAACGGGTTGTTTGCGGCGGGGGCCGCCCTCGGTGGTATGTGGATCGTCACGCTGTTGTTTAACCTGCCCACTGGCCTGCGTCTCGTCGAACTTAGCCAGCCGAACCAACCGCTTTTGCAGCGCCTTCTGCGCGAGGCCCCGGGCACGTACCAGCACTCGTTACAGGTCGCCAACCTGGCCGAGCAGGCCACGAACGCCGTCGGCGGCAACGCGGAACTCACGCGTGTGGCGGCGCTGTATCACGACGTGGGCAAGATGCTCAATGCGCCGTTCTTCGTGGAAAACCAGGCCGATGGTGTAAACCCCCACGACGGCATGAACGACCCCTACCGCAGCGCCGATATCATCATCAGCCATGTAACCGAAGGCGAAAAACTCGCGCGGCAGCATCGCCTGCCCGCCCGCATTCGCGATTTCATCCTGGAGCACCACGGCACCACTCGCGTCGAGTATTTCTACCGGTTGGCGGTGGCACAGGCCGAGGAGAACGAAGAGGTCGACGCCGAAGATTTTACATACCCCGGCCCCGTGCCCCAGAGCAAAGAAACGGCCATCATGATGCTGGCCGATAGTTGCGAGAGTACCGTCCGCGCGCGGCGACCCTCCAACAAGCAAGAAATTGCCGACATTGTGCAGCAAATCGTCGATAGCCGCCTGCGCGACGGTCAGCTCGACGAAAGCGGCCTCACTTCCAACGACATGCGCACGATTCGCAACGTTTTCGTGGAAATGTTGCAGGCGGTGTTCCATCCGCGCATCAACTACCCGGCAGCGACAGCCAAGCGCACCACCACCCCGCCGCCTGCTAACACACCGCCCGCGCCCGAGACGCCTAAACCACCGCCCACCGACAAGCGCAACACGACCGAGTCGCCGGTGGTGCAACGCGCCGGTAACAATAACGGCGGCACGGTGGAAAACCCCATCGTCGAGTTGGAAGACGACGATGAGGACTCGCCGATGCCGGAGGTGCCACCGCTGCCTCGGTCGACCGCAGAGTCGCGCGCTGCGGCGGAATCCGCCGAGGCCGAAAAGCCCGACACCGACGAGGACGACGCATGACGGTGGCGGTGCAGAACGACAACGGCTTTTCGCTGGGAGGCGCCGACCTCGTTGCGGCAGCCCAGGCCGTGCTGAGGCAACACGCCGCCGACGCATCGTCGCTGACGATTGCGGTGATGGACGACGAGGCGGTTGCCGCGCTGAACGCGCAGTTCCGGCGCGTGAGTGCGCCCACGGATGTGCTCAGCTTCCCCACAGCGGATCTCAGGCCGGGCCAGGTGAGCATCCCGGCATACCTGGGCGATTTAGCCATCGCGTACCCGTATGCGTCAGCACAGGCGACCGCCAGCGGGCACTCGCTGGTGCATAATCTGAGCTTGTTGGTGGTGCACGGTGTGTTGCATCTGCTGGGGTACGACCACGACACGCCCGCCGCGCGTGCGGCGATGTGGGCGGCACAGCGGCAAGCATTGGATGCACTGGGCGTGCCGCAGTCCATCGTACCGGCACTAGAGGAATACGAGTGAACAACAAAAGTCTTCGCGAGCACTGGCGTGAGTTCTTCGACAGCGTGCAGAGCACGAGCCGTATCGACCCCGGCGAGCACGCCTACCAGACCAGCCCGAACCGCTTCGCCAGCCTCAGTTATGCGCTGGGCGGGTGGCTTTATATGCTGCGCTACCAGCGCAATACCTGGCTCATGGCCGTCGCGACGCCGCTGGTGCTGGCCTTCGCGCTGTGGCTGCGCGTGAGCACTTCCGATATGGCGCTGCTCATCGTCGTCGTCACGATTGTGTGGCTGACCGAGTTCCTCAACGCGGCGGTTGAGGCGTCCATCGACATGACGACGACCGAGTATCACCCGATGGCGAAGGTCGGCATGGATGTCGCGGCGGCAGCGGTGCTTC